>NZ_JBGCCK010000014.1:0-220315 GCF_041262525.1 Streptacidiphilus sp. MAP12-20 | reverse complement strand
GGAAGCTAAGCCTCACAGCGCCGATGGTACTGCAGGGGGGACCCTGTGGGAGAGTAGGACACCGCCGAACAACCTTTCCAGTGAAGCCCCCTGACCATCGGTCAGGGGGCTTCACTGCGTTATGGGCACGCCCGCATCCGCAGCGAGAAGGGCCTCCGTTGGCGCGGACGACCTCTGGCTTCCGCGGCCTAACCACTCAATCCGATGAGGCTGTCGGATCAGGTGTCAGGTCCGACTGCAGAGCCGGGGCCGGGATCATGATCGCGGCGGCCGGCAGCAGGACGTCCGGTTCAGTGCCCGGGTCCTCGGCGACGACAACGCCCGCCGCCTCGATATCGAAGCCGGCTGGCCAGGTGGTGAGGTCGCTCGCCAGTGCGCTTTCCAGTTTCGCTTGCCGTAGGTCGGTGTCGCTGAGATCGCAGCCTCGGAGGTCGGCCAGGCGCAGGTCCGCGCGGACGAACACGGCTCCTGCGGCGCGGGCTTTGCGCAAATTCGCCTCCCGAAGGTCAGCGCCGGAGAAGTTCGCTTCGCGCAGGTCGGCCTTGAGCAGGCGTGCGCCGCGCAGATCGGCTTCGGTCAAGCGGGCCTGGTGAAGAATCGAGGTCCCGAGTTCGGCGTGCCGCAAATTGGCCGTGATCAGCGAGGCCCCGCGCAGGTTGACCTGGTACACGCTTGCCGCTTCCAGGCACGTGCCGTCAAGGTTGACCCCATTCAGCCACAGTCCGTCGCAGTCGGCCCGGCGCAGGTCGGTGTAGCTGACGTTGAGCCAACCCGCGGGACGTTCCTGGCCGAGGACCCCGAGGCAGGTGAGCGCCACTTGAGCGTCCGCGGCGCGGGTCTCCAGCGGGCGCACCGAGTTGATGGATGCGTCCGCCGCCGGGGCTCCCGACTCCCGCGGCGGCCAGGGCAGGTGCGTCCGCAGGTATGCCGCCATGATCGAGACGACTGCCTCGTAGTCACGGACGGAGTGGTCGGCAATCCGCCACAGTGCGTAGATGCCTCCGATCCGTACGTCAAGCTTCTCGCTGCCCAGCTGTTCCACGGCCCGGCTGAAGCGGTCGGTGACTTGGCCCTCCCGGGTGGCGTTCAGCCCGTCCTGGCTGACGCGCAGCTGCCGCCAGGTGGCATAGGCGCCGAACAGAACGACCGCGCCACCAATCGCTTGAAGCAGCGTGGTGCGCACGTTGTTCACGGCATTCAACCGATCTGCGGCGGCGAGCTGGGCACCGGCGAGGTCGTGGTCAACGATCAGTCCTGGAAGCACCAGGAACGCAGCCGACAGCACGGCCAGACCGGCCACCACGACCGAGACCACAGCAACGGCCCGACTCGGCCGCTGACGGCCACGAACATGTCCCCCCATAGCCACCGGATCCTAGGGCAAAACTGGACCCGGTGAACTTATGTGGTCAGAGCACTAGCAGTTACAGCAGTCGCAGCAGGCGCAACAATCCCCGCAGCCGTCACAGTCGCAGTCGCAGCCGTCACACCCGTCGCAACAGTCGCCGCAGTCCGGGTCGCTGCACGGGCCGTGCACCCTCCGGCCGGTGCACGGGTTCTCGTAGTCCTCGCGGCAGCAGGCCTGGCAGGTGCAGCAGAGCAGGGCCCAGAGGCCGCATGCGGCGAGGGGGCCGTGGCGGCGGGCGGGCGGAGCCAGGGGGTCGGGACTGGTGCCGAAGGGGTTCGGCGCCATCGGCGGTGGGGTGTAGCCGGCGCGGGCGTGGCCGAAGGTTCGGCGGACGGCCGCGTCCGTCTCGTGGACGAGGAGGCGGTGCACCAAGGTGCTGTCGCGGAGTTCGACCTCGGCCAGGGCCAGGCGGATGCCGTGGACCGCGTCGCGGCACAGGCGTTCGGCCTCCTCCAGGGAGGTGCCCGTTGCCGCGAGCGGGTTCCAGGCGCTCGACGCCTGATCCTCTGCCAGGTCCTCCACGGCGTCGAGGAGGTGGGCGAGTCGGCCGAAGTAGCGGCCGAGCTCGCGCAGGGCAGGGCGGTTGTCGGGCCGGCCGACGAGGACGGCGGTGTGCTCCACGGCGAGCGCCGTCGCCTCCTCCGTCGGGGCGGTCACCAGCAGCACCGAGCTGCCGATCGAGGCGGCGGCCTCCAGAACGACCTGGCGCTCGAGGCTGTCGAACAGCCGCGCCGCGTCGAACCCCAGCGACTCGCCTGCTGACTGGCTCTGGCGCCGCCAGCGGTCGGCCACGCCACCCGCGGCCACGGCGACCGGGCGGCGCGCGAAAAGCCCGTCGCGGTCGTCGACGTGGTCGCGCATCTTCGCCGAGGCGAGGGCTAGCGAGACCGCGGCGGCGAGGCGGGCACCTTCGCCCTGGGCGACCGGTGCGGTGCGCAGGCCGCGCAGAGGACAGGGACCGGCGGTGCGGCGGTCAGTCGGCGTCGCCGGGCTCTGTGCCTCGACCAGGACCGAGACGATCAGGCCGTCGTAGTTCGTCGCCGTCCTCGCCAGCTGGCCGTGCGAGTCCCGTAGCGCCAGGCAGAGCCCGCACAGGTGCGCCATCCAGCTCTCGCGCAGGCGTTCGCTCAGCCGGTGCCGGCATGGACGAATGATCCCGAACACGTGGTGGTCCTCCCCCCGTGCCGCGCAGCACGGACCAGACGATCGACGGCCGGAACAGTGCCGTCGGCGGTGTCACCAACTGCATGACCTCACTGAAGGCGACGGACACTGCCGGGTCGACGGTTGCCCGCGCCAGGACGCGATCAAGATAGCGGTGCTGCAGTCCGACAAGCACACCGGTCAGGCCGGAGGAAGGGCCGCCCACCGTGGTCGGGAACCGCACGTCCTCGCTGGACGACATGACCCACGCGTCCTTCGTGATCGCGGCGATGGCCCGACGGGCGACGCGGGAGGCCTCGTGGCCGATTCCGCCGTGCCGGGCGACGGTGTCGCGCAGGGCGCGGGCAGCGTGCACGGCGACGGTGATGCCTTGACCGTAGACCGGGTTGAAAGTGCAGCCCGCGTCGCCCACGACGACCAGGCCCTGTGGGGCGCGCTTGTCGTAGCGGCGGCGGACGCCTGGACCCGGGCGGAAGCCACGCGCGGAGGTCAGCGGTTCCGCGCCCGCGAGGAGGTCGCGCAGGCTCGGGTCGCGGAGCAGGCCGAGCTGCTTCTCAAAGCCGGCGTCGCCGGGTTCGGGCTCCGCGCCGCGCATGCCGCCGACGCTGACGATCCAGCGGTCGTCCTCGACGGGCAGCAGGACGCCGAGGCGCGGCGCGTCGGGGGCCTTGGTCTGCAGGTAGAGGCCGGAGTAGTTGAGGTCCACGTCCGGTCGGCGGCGGTAGAGGCGCGTGGCGTAGGCGACTCCGGCGTCGACGCGTTCCTCCGGAGGGAGCGGGCACCCGAGCTCGGTCAGCCACTCGGGGAGCGACGAGGTGCGACCGGAGGCGTCGACGACCATGTCGGCGGAGAGTTCGCTCAGCTGCGCGTCGCGTTGGCCGTGCGGACGTACGCGGACCCCGGACAGGCTCCCGGCGGTGCCCGACAAGCCGACGACGGCAGTGCCTTCGAGCAGCGTGATGCGCGGCTCCGAGCGGACGCGGCGCAGCACGGCGTCGTCGAGGAGCGGCCGGGTGCAGGACAGGAAGCCGGCGTCGGACTCGTACTCGCTCATCCAGCCCGCCGAACTGAGCCAGCGCAGTCCGTTCGGCACGAGCACACGCGTCGCCCCGGACTCCAGCAGCTCGGCGCGGATGCCGGGCATGAGTTCGTCGAGCACGCGGTGGCCGCCCTCGAGCAACAGGTGGGCGTGGCGTCCTTGCGGCACGCCCGCGCGAAAGGCGGGTCCGTCGGGATAGCGGTCGCGTTCCACGACGACGACCTCCTGCGCGTGCTCGCGCAGCGCCCAAGCCGCGAGCAGCCCGGCGACCCCGCCGCCGATCACCACCGCCCGGCCGGACCCAACGGCCGCTGGTTCCACCGCTGCTGACCCGACTGACCTCGCCGACCCCGATGAGCGCTCGAACGTCATGTGGCTGAGGCTACCCATCCTGGAACGAGACTTGCGGCTGCCTGTCACAATGATCATGCGCCAGGTCAGCCGAGTGAGCAGAGGAATCCCGATGACTGCCCATCGCCCCGCCCGCATACCGCAACCGCCGTATTACGCCGTCGTGTTCACTTCGCTCCGGACCGAAGGCGACAACGGCTACGGCGAGATGTCGGAGCAGATGGCCGAGCTCGTCGAGGGCCAGCCGGGCTACCTGGGCGCCGACTCCGTGCGCGGCGCGGACGGCTTCGGGATCACGGTGGCCTACTTCGACACCGAGGAGAACGTCGTGGCGTGGCGGCGCAACGCCGAGCACACCGAGGCCAGGAACATGGGGCGCAAGGCCTGGTACGAGGCGTACTCCGTGCACGTGGCCAAGGTCGAGCGCGCCTACGGCTGGGACCGCGACGAGTAACCTGGCCGGGTAGTCGCAGCTCAGCGGACCGCAGCTCAGCACCGCCGTAGACCGTGGAGGCCCGTTCGTGCCCTATCTGACCGTGGCCGGACCGGGCGTCCATGAGATCGAGGTCAAGAAGTCGCGGTTCATCTGCCACGTGGCCCGGGTCGAGGACGAGGCGGCGGCGCAGTCCTTCATCGCGGCTACCCGTAAGCGGTACTGGGACGCGCGGCACAACTGCACTGCCTTCGTCGTCGGGGACGACCCGCGACGCGAGCGGTCGAACGACGACGCCGAACCGGCCGGGACGGCCGGCGCACCCATGCTGGAGGTGCTGCGCCGGCGCGGCCTCACCGACACCGTCGCCGTGGTGACGCGGTACTTCGGCGGCGTGCTGCTGGGCGCCGGCGGCCTGGTGCGCGCGTACGGGGGAGCGGTCGCGGCGGCGCTGGACGAGGTCGGCCTGGTCGAGCGGCGACCGGTCGCGCTGCTGTCGGTGACGACGGACCATGTCCGGGCGGGACGCCTGGAGAACGAGCTGCGGGCGGCCGGTTATGTGGTGCGCGACGTCGTCTACGACGCGGTGGGCGTCGTGCTGGAAGTGGGCGTGCCGGAGGAGTCCGTGGCCGGGTTCGAGGCCTGGCTCGCGGAGGCGACCGGCGGCGAGGCCCTGGCCGAGCGCACTGGGACGACCCGGATCGACGTCCCCGTGATCTGACGGACCGTGGTGATCGATTGTGCGATCCCCACAAGAATTACCCCGGCGACTCGCTGTGATCCCGTGAGCCGATCCTCCCTCTCACCCGTGCCAGGCTGGGCTTGAGCGCGCACGGACGGTTCGTTCCACGCATGGACCGTCTCGTGCGCTTCCTACGAACGGGCCCGGGTGGCCCGTACGACACAGGGGAGTACGCCGATGGCACGGCAGGCAGACGGATTTCTGGTCGGGACCGAGGTCGCGATCACCGGGATGGGGGCCGGCACGCCGCTCGGCGGGGACGTCGCGTCCACCTGGGCGGCGATGCTCGCCGGGGAGTCGGGCGTCGGGGTGCTCGACGACGACTGGGCCAGGGGGCTGCCGGTGCGGATCGCCGCCCGGGTCGCGGTGGACCCGGCGGACGTGCTGCCGCGCGTGGAGGCGCGGAAGCTGGACCGCTGCGAGCAGCTCGCGCTGGTGACGGCCCGCGAGGCGTGGGCCGACGCGGGCGCACCCGCGGTCGACCCCGAGCGCCTGGCGGTCGTCATCGGCACGGGCACCGGCGGCGCGGTCTCGCTGCTGACCCAGGACGACGTACTGGAGCAGTCCGGGGCGCGCAAGGTTTCGCCGTTCGCCATTCCGATGCTGATGCCCAACGGCCCGGCAGCCTGGGTCAGCATCGATCTCGGCGCGCGTGGCGGAGCGCGGACTCCCGTGAGCGCCTGCTGTTCGGGCGCGGAGGCGATCGCCATGGGCCTGGACCTGATCCGGCTCGGCCGCGCGGACGTCGTCGTCGCGGGCGGGACGGAGGCCTGCATCGCGCCGCTGCCGATGGCCGGGTTCGCCCAGATGACCGCGCTGTCCAAGCGGAACGACGAGCCCGAGCGCGCCTCGCGTCCCTTCGACGCGGAACGGGACGGCTTCGTGCTCGGTGAGGGCGCGGCCGTGGTGGTGCTGGAGCGCGCGGACCGGGCGAGGGTGCGCGGGGCACGGGTGTACGCCCACGTCGCGGGCGCGGGCATCACCTCCAGCGCCGAGCACATCACCGCCTCCGACGCCGACGGTCAGCAGCGCGCGATTCGCGCGGCGCTCGCCGACGCCGGGCTGGGCCCGCTCGACATCGGCCTGGTCCACGCCCATGCCACCTCCACCCCGGCCGGCGACATCGTCGAGGCCCAGGTGATCGCCGACACGGTAGGCCGCCACCCGGTCGTGACGGCGACGAAATCGATGACCGGACACCTCCTCGGCGCCTCGGGCGCGCTGGGTGCGCTCGTCGTGGCGCTGGCGCTGCACGAAGGGCGGGTTCCCGCCATCCGCAACCTCGACAACCCCGACCCTGGAGTGAAGCTCGACCTGGTCACCGGCGCGCCCAGGGACGGCGAGTGGATCGCCGGACTGGCGAATTCGTACGGTTTCGGCGGTCACAACGTGAGTCTGGTGCTCACGAAGGTGTGAACTGCGACACTCCGACGCCCGGTTAACGTGCTGTTCACAAACGGGCAACAGTCGGGAAATTGCGTCCTGTGAGTCTCCTACCCGAGCAGCAGGCCGTAACTCCCCAGTGAAGCGGAGCGACGCCGAGCGCCACAGCATCGTTCCCACCCCACCGCCCGTTTCACCTGCGAGGACGCGCCCGTGAGCTACAAGGCTGAGTACATCTGGATCGACGGCACCGAGCCCACCGCCCAGCTGCGTTCCAAGACGCGCGTTCTGGCCGACGGCGCCGAGCTGCCGATCTGGGGCTTCGACGGTTCCAGCACCAACCAGGCCGAGGGCCACGCGTCGGACCGCGTGCTCAAGCCGGTCTTCTCCTGCCCGGACCCGATCCGCGGCGGCGACAACGTGCTGGTGATGTGCGAGGTGCTGAACATCGACGGCACCCGTCACGAGACCAACAACCGTGGTCTGCTCTCGCCGATCGCCGAGCAGTTCGCGGCGCAGGAGTCGATCTTCGGTATCGAGCAGGAGTACACCTTCCTCACCGAGGACGGCCGTCCGCTCGGCTTCCCGGAGAACGGCTTCCCGGCCCCGCAGGGCCCGTACTACTGCGGCGTCGGCGCGGGCAAGGTCGTCGGTCGCGAGATCGTCGAGAAGCACCTGGACGCCTGCATCGAGGCCGGTCTGGCCATCTGCGGCATCAACGCCGAGGTCATGCCCGGCCAGTGGGAGTTCCAGATCGGCCCGGTCGGCCCGCTCGAGGTCTCCGACCACATGTGGGTGGCCCGTTGGCTGCTGCACCGCATCGCTGAGGACTACAACGTCGTCGTCTCCCTGGACGCCAAGCCGGCCAAGGGCGACTGGAACGGCGCGGGCGCGCACACCAACTTCTCCACCAAGGCCATGCGTGAGGGCTACGACGCCATCATCACCGCCTGCGAGTCCCTCGGCGCCAGCCAGGACATCGTGATGGAGCACGTGACCCAGTACGGCACCGGTGTCGAGGAGCGCCTCACCGGCAAGCACGAGACGGCCCCCTGGAACGTCTACAGCTACGGCGTCTCCAACCGCGGCGCTTCGGTCCGCATCCCGTGGCAGGTCGAGGTGGACAAGAAGGGCTACATCGAGGACCGTCGCCCGAACGCGAACGTCGACCCCTACGTCGTCACCCGCCTGCTGGTGAACACCTGCTGCTCCGCTCTGGAGAAGGCCGGCCAGGTCTGATCCCCGCGCAAGCTCTCGCAGCGCCCTCCGGTTCCCGTACCGGAGGGCGCTGCGGCGTTCCCGGGGCACCCGCGAGCGGGTCGGCGGCGTCAGAAGCGAGCGCGGCAGCCGAAATTGGGAGGCTACCGGCAGGGCGTTGGGATACCGTCGGGCCCCATGGCCTGGCTACCTGACGACTACGTCCATCCGATCCTTGTCCCGCTGCTCGACGGCGCCTACCACCTACGGCCGATCCGGGAGGCCGACACCCCACTCGACTATCCCGCCGTGATGGGTTCCCGCGAGCGGCTCTGGACCATCTTCGGCCCGGCCTGGGGCTGGCCCGCCGCCACCATGAGCTACGAGGCGGACCGCGTCGACCTGTTGCGCCATGAGAAGGAGATAGCCGCGCACCAGTCCTTCAACTACGCGCTGTTCGACGCGGAGGAGACGGCACTCCTCGGCTGCGTCTACATCGACCCGCCCGAGAAGACCGGCGCGGACGGTGAGATCTCCTGGTGGGTGGTCGACGAGCGGGTCGGCGGCGAGGTGGAGAAGGCGCTGGACGCGCTGGTGCCGGCGTGGATCGCCGCCGACTGGCCGTTCCGGCAGCCGCGTTTCATCGGGCGCGACCTCTCCTGGCAGGACTGGCTCGCCCTGCCCGACCACTCCTCCTGATCGAGTCGGTCCGGACCGCGCCGCAAAACAATCAAGCGCCATTGATTGGTTTGCGGCGCGATGTCATTCTTGCCTCGCCGAGCGCACGAGGAGGACGAGGAGGGCGAGCACCGTGGCGGATCCCGGACCGGCTCTGAAGGACCTGCACGACGAGAGCCAGTCGCTGGACGAGGTGGTGGCGCGGCCGGAGACCGACTGGTCCGCCGCGACACCCGCACCTGGCTGGACCATCGCCCACCAGATCGGACACCTCGCGTGGACCGACGCCAAGGCGCTGATCTCCGTGCGCACGCCCGACGCCTTCGCGGACGAGCTGCGCCGCGCGCTGGACGGCGGCGATGCCTACGTCGACACGGCCGCAGTCGAAGAGGCGCGGAAGCCGCGCGGGCAACTGCTCGCCGAGTGGCGCGACGGCCGCGCGGCCCTCGCCGAGGCGCTCGCGGGTGCGGCGGCGGGGGCCCGATTCCCGTGGTACGGGCCGCCGATGAGCGCGGCGTCGATGGCGACCGCACGGCTGATGGAGACCTGGGCCCACGCCCAGGACGTCCACGAGGCGCTCGGCCTGCGGCCCGCGCCCACGGCGCGACTGCGCCACATCGCCCGACTCGGCGTCCGGACCAGGGACTTCGCCTTCGCCGTGCACCGGATGGCGCCGCCCGCCGCCGAGTTCCGGGTGGAGCTGCGGGCTCCGGACGGCGAGATCTGGGCCTTCGGGCCGCCCGACGCGGAGCAGCGAGTGACCGGCAGCGCGCTGGACTTCTGCCTGGTCGTCACCCAGCGATTCGATCCCGACGCCGCGGACCTGGTGGCGGTCGGCGAGGACGCGGCCGCGTGGCTGCGGATCGCCCAGGCCTTCGCGGGCCCTCCCGGCGCGGGACGCAGGGGGGCCGCGGGGTGATCGGCATGCCGGCCGGAACGGAGTCGGCCGAAGCCACCGAACTGCGGGCCACCGTACGGCGGTTCGTGTCGGGGAGTTGCCCAGGGAGCTACACCGCCAGGCCGGGGCGCTCGGGCTGCCCGGCGTCTCCTTCCCGGCGAGCGCCGGCGGCGGTGGTGGCGACCTGCTGGCCGCTGTACAGGCTGAGGCTCCACGGGTTGAGCCTGGCAGCCGTTGGCGCGGGTCACTGCACGTTGCCGGTGGTTCCCGGGACGATCGGGTGCACCTCGAGACCGCTGCAGCCCGGGAGCTGAACTGAGACGATCCGGGTGGAGGCGCGGGTTCCGGGCGGCGTGACGAGCAGGCCGGCGTAGGTCGGGCAGCTGGTGGCGCCGCCCTGCGGCACGTCGGTCGCCTCGACGCGTGCCGACACCGCCGAGTGGGCCGCGACGACCACGGTGGCCGGCTCCGTCGCGCCGGGGGCCGCGCCGCCCATCATCCCGCGCAGCGTGCGCCGGGCCTGGGCGATCTGGTTGTCCGAGGAGTCGAGCCCGGCCACGCCGGGGTACCCGTAGAGGGTGCAGGCGTGGTCGGTGTAGTTGGTGAACGACAGTACGACGACCAGGTGGCCGGCCGCGCCCTCGCTCTGGCCGACGCCGACGGTGATCTGCGAGCCGGTGCAGGGCGGCGGTCCGGCCGCGGTGGTGACGGTCGGGGTGGCGCCGCCGCTGCTCCCAGTACTCCCGGTACTCCCGCTGGTCCCGCTGCCGGAGGGGGTGGCGGCGGTGCCGCTGGTGGTGCTCGCAGCCGGGGTGCCGGGGCCGCTGGGGGTACCGGACGTGCCGCTGCCCCCAGAGCTGGTGCAGGAGCTGAGAGCGAGACAGAGGGCGGACGCCGCGAGAAGCCCGAAGGCTGTGTGTCTGGTCATGTCCCTGGAGACGGACGCCCGGGCCCCGGGGTTCCTGTCCTGGCGTCACGAACGTGTTCCGAGGCGGCCACCGCTCTGTGTCGGTCGCGCTGCCCGGTCAGTCTGCCGGCTCCCCGCTCGACTCCCTCGCCGACAGCAGCACCACGCCGAGCAGCGCGGCTGCCCCGACCGCACTCGCCGGGGTGAGGCGCTCGCCGAGAAGGGTCGTGCCCAGCAGAAGAGCGGCCAGGGGCTCGAGCATCAGGACCACCGAGACTGTGGTGGCCCGGACGTGGGCCATCGCCGAGAAGAAGAGCGCGTAAGCGAGAGCGGTAGGAACGGCGCCCAGGTAGACGATCAGCGCTGCCGAGGTGGCGAGGTGCGTAGGTGTCGGCAGCAGGGTCGTGACCGGAGCAGCAGTGAGGAGGAGGCAGGCAACCGCGACAGCGGAGCCCGCCAGCGCGCGATCGTAGGGGCGGCCGGCCCGACCGCGTCGGGCCTCGGACTGGGTGAGCAGGTTGATGGCGGCCGAACCTGCGGCGCTGCCGAGCGCACAGAGGAATCCCCAGACCGGTGCGGAGCCGCCGGCCCCGGTGTCGCCGCCGAAGACCAGCAGCGAGAGCCCGAGAACGGCGGCCAGGACGGTCAACTCGGCGCGACGGTCGATCCGCTGGCCGAAGACCAGCCGCGCGCCGAGCGCGGTGAAGACCGGTCCGGCGCCGACCGAGACCGCCGTCCCGAGCGCGAGCCCGGCCAGGGAGACGGCGGCCAGGTAGCAGGTCTGGAACATGGCCATGAGCAGGCCGGTCGCCACGAGCGCGAGCGGGCGGGCGCGCCCGCCGTCGGCGGTGGCGGCGTCGGTGCGTGCCATGAAGGCGCGGCCGACGAGCAGCAACGCGCCGCCGATGGCGAAGCGCCAGCACGAGACGGCGATCGGGCTGAGGCCGCTGCTGCGGTAGAGCAGCGCGGCGGCAGCGCCGGCGCTGCCCCAGGAGGTGGCGGAGAGGGAGATGCAGAGGAGAGGGCGTACGGACGCGGCCCGCAGGGATGACATGGACGACTCCGGTCGGTGGTCGCTGACGGCGTGTGAAGTCGGCACGCGGGCAGCGGTCACCGCTCCGACGGCGTCAGAGACGAACGTCCGGAGGGGGAGTGGATCCGGTGGGGCCGCCCGCTAGCGGGCGGGCGGAGGCAGGACTGCGCAGGAGTACGGCGTCATGGCAAGCACCCTACTGCCTGGCCCTGGCCGGTCCGGTGGGATACCGGGCCGGCCAGGGCCGTGTGGCTCGTTCTCGGCGTCAGCTCAGGGGAGTTGCCATTGCTGGTTCGTGCCGCCGTGGCAGGTGTAGAGGAGCAGCTGGGTGCCGTTGCCAGTGCCCGATCCGCTTGCGTCGAGGCACTTGCCGAGGGCCTTCAATTCGCGGGTGGCCGCGTCGTAGGTCCACTGCTGTGCGGCGGTGCCGTTGCAGGTGTAGATCTGTACCGGGGTGAGGTCGGCGCTGGAGGCTCCGCGAACGTCCATGCACTTGCCCAGAGCCCTGATGGTGCCGTCACCGGGCTGGGACCAGGACTGGGCCGCGGTGCCGTTGCAGTCGTAGAGCTGCAGCGGCGTGGAATCGGTGTTGTTCGCCCCGGGGATGTCGACGCATCGGCCGCTTCCGACGCCCGCGATCGGGCCCGTACCGCCGCTGCTCGCCGGTGAGACCCAGGACTGGTCGGCGGCGCCGGTACACGAGCCGATCGTCAACTGCGTGCCGTCCGCCGTCGAGGAGTTCGGGTCCTGGAGGCACTTGCCGGAGGCGGGGTTGAGCAGGGCGCCGTTGGCCTGGGGCTGCCATACCTGGGCAGTGGAGCCGTTGCAGGTGTAGATCTGCACCGGGGTGCCGTCCGCGGTGCCTGCGCCCGTCACGTCCAGACACTTCCCGGCGGCGCGTACCGTGCCGTCGGACTGCTCGGACCACTCTTGGCCGTTCGTACCGTTGCAGGAGTAGATCTCCACCTTGTGGCCGTCGGTGTTGTCGTCCGCGGCGAGGTCGAGGCACTTCCCGCCGAAGCCGACCAGGGGCGTCGCCACAGCGGAGTCCGCGGGGACAACGGTCCACACGAACGTGGTCGTGGCCAGCGCTCCGGCGGCGTCCTTCGCGGTGACGGTCACCGTGCTGGTGCCCGACGTTGTCGGCGTTCCGGTGATCAGTCCGGCCGAGGAGATCGAGGTGCCGGCCGGGAGCCCGGTGGCGGTGAATGCGGGGGTCTGGCCGCCGGTGGTGTCGTTCGCCGACACCTGCACGGAAACCGGGGAGCCGCTCAGCCCCTCCTGGGCACCGGGGTTGGTGACGGTCAACGGCCGGCCCAACTGCGCGGGGGTGACCGGCAGGGTCCCGGTCAGCGGGAGGTTCGCCGAGGAGTCGCCGACCAGGATGCCGTAGCTGCCGGGGGTGGTGGTCCAGCCGGCGGACGTGGCGTCGTAGTGCTGCAGACTGCGCTGGGTCAGCTGGAAGGCGACGGGCTTGCTCTGCCCCGGCTGCAGGTCGACCCGGGCGAACCCCTGCAGCTGCCTGGGGGGTTCGCCGACCGAGGACGGCTGAGCGACGTAGAGCTGCGCCACATCGGCGCCGGCCCGCGAGCCGGTGTTGGTGACCGTCGCGGTGACGGTGGTCGCACCGCCCCGGGGCAGGGTGCCGACCGTCAGGTTGCTGAAGGCGAAGCTGGTGTACGACAGGCCGTAGCCGAAGGGGAACAACGGCGTGATGTTGTTGGCCTCGTAGTGGCGGTACCCGACGTCGACGCCCTCGGAGTACTGCACGGTGCCGTTGGTGCCCGGCCACTGCGCTGCGGTGTTCGCCGGGACGTCACTGAGCGACTTGGGGAAGGTCACCGGAAGGTGGCCGGAGGGGTTGGTGTCGCCGAACAGGACCGACGCGATGGCGGTGCCGTCGCTCTGACCCGGGTACCACGCCTCCACGATGCCCTTGACCGAGTCGACCCAGGGCATGGTGACCGCGGAGCCGGTGTTGAGGACCACGACGGTGTTGGGGTTGGCCGCGGCAACCGCGGCGATCAGCGCGTTCTGAGAGCTGGACAGGTCGATGCCGCCGAGGTCGCCGCCCTCGGACTCCCCGTTGCCGGCGAATACCACGGCCACGCTGGAGGAGGAGGCGAGCGAGGCGGCCGAGGTGGTGGACGAGCCGTCGTCGTACTTGACGGTGATCCCGCTGTTCCCGGCCCGTGAGGTGATCCCCTGGAGCGGGGTGATCGTGCCGCTGGAGTTCACCGACGTGCTGCCACCGCCCGCGGTCTGCGCGGAGGTCGAGGCGTCGGCGCCGATCACCGCGATCGACTGAGTGGAGGCGCCCAATGGAAGCACATTGCCGCCGTTCTTCAGCAGGACCGTGCCCTCCTGGGCCAGGCTCGTGCCGACGCTCTGGTCGGCCGCACCGGTGGCGGTCTGCGCCGGCGAGCCGGTCGGGGCCTTGTCGAACAGGCCGAACGCGAACATCTGGGTCAGGACGCGGGACGTCATCGTGTCCAGCGTGGCCTGGCCGACGGAGCCGCCCGCGACGGCGCTCTGCAGGCCGGTGCCGTAGAACCCGTCGCCACCCGGCATGTCCTGGTCCAGGCCGGCGTTCGCCGAGGCCGCCGTGGAGTGGGTGGCTCCCCAGTCCGAGGTCACAAAGCCCTGGAACCCGAACTGCCCGCGCAGCACCGTGTTCATCAGGTACGGGTTCTCGCAGGCGAAGGCGCCGTTGACGACGCTGTAGGAGCACATCACCGAGGAGGCCGCGCCCTGCTGCACCGCGTCCTGGAACGCGGGCAGGTAGATCTCCTGCAGTGTGCGGTCGCTGACGGACACGTTGTCGGCCGTGGTGTTGCGATAGGTCTCCTGGTTGTACGCGGCCAGGTGTTTGACCTGCGCCATCACACCGGTGGACTGCACGCCGCGGATGTCGGCGGCGCCCATCTGACCGTTGAGGTAGGGATCCTCGCCGACCGATTCGAAGGCTCGTCCCCAGCGCGGATCGCGGACGATGTTGATGGTCGGCCCCAGGTCGATCGTCGTGCCCTTGGCGGCCTGCTCGGCACCGATGACCCGACCGTAGGACTGCTCGGCCGCGGTGTCCCAGGTCGAGGCGACGCCGACGGGGGCGGGCAGTTGGGTGACGTTGTTCAGGCCATCGCCGACTCCGGCCGGTCCGTCTTCCAGGTTGAGGGCCGGTATGCAGAGCGAGCCGAGGGCCTGGGTGAAGCCGACATAGCTGGAGCCGCCCGATCCCGTGGCCAGCGCGACCTTCTGGGGCGTGGTCATCCTCGCCAGTACCTGGCTGACCCGCTGGGGGATCGGCGCGCTGGAATGCACCCAGGGACATGCGCCGGCAACGCCCGTCGCGGCCGAAGCGGCGGCATGTGCGGGGACAGCTCCCGCGCCCAGCACTCCCGCACCTCCGGTGACCAGGGCAAGGGCGGCGAGCAGGGGTGTTCGTCGTCTCGCCTGACTTCGAGACTTATACACAAAGACCTCCAATGACGCGTGCGGTGATGACGCCTGTTGGTACGCCAAGTTGCCAGCTTGCTACGGGTGGTAGCAGAACTGGCGGTGCGTTTGCGTGAGAGGGATCTGCAGGGCGAGTCTCGACGGGTGAAGCATGCACGTCAAGGTTTAGTTCGAAAATTGAACAGGTGCACCGCGAGGGGGAGCGGGCAAAGGTCCAGGTCATGAGCATCGTGAGGCGACGCAGCACGGCGTCGGCCGAGGCCGGTCCTGGGGCGGACCTCTCACTGCTTCACAGCAGAGTGCCTTCAACCCATTGACGGGCTGGTGGCGGGGAAGTCGGTGCTGATGTCACGGGTCGTCATGGCGGCGAGGGCATCGGCTTTGGCCGTACCGCTCGCGATGAGGACGAGACGGCGAACCTTGTTGAGCAGGGCGGCGCCCATGGTGACGACGTGGGTGGCGGCGTCGGCGGGGTCCGGGAAGAGCGAGGGTGTCGGCGTACCAGGGGTAGGTCGACAGGATCTCGTAGGTGTAGATCTCCTGGTCGAAGCGGGTCGCGACGGGCATGTTGCCGCAGAAGTGGCCGTCGGCGCCGAGGCCGATGAGCATCAGGTCCAGGCCGCCGTTGCCGTGGAGTTCGTCGCGGATCCGGTCGGGGTTGTCGATGCTGCTCCTTCAGACGGCGTTGAGGCCCTCGGCCTCGAAGAGCGCGCGGGCCTGCGCGACCTGGTCCGGCGTGGGGGAGGGGGTGTCCGCGAGTTCGAAGCGCTCGCCCAGGGCCTCGTACTTGGCGGCGCCGAGCTTGTGGAAGGGCAGGACGTCGACACGGGAGACGTTGCCGAGCGAGGCGGCGAACTTCGCTACGCCGGCCACGTTCTCCTCGCCGTCGGTCAGGCCGGGGACGAGGACGAAGCGGACCCATACGTTCTGGCCCAGCGCCGCCAGGCGGTGGGCGAAGTCCAGGGTCGGCTGGAGCGGCCGGCCGGTGACCTTCCGGTACAGGGCCGGGTCCCAGGACTTGATGTCCAGCAGCACCAGGTCGGCGTCGGCCAGCAGCGCGTCCGTCGCGCGCGGGCCGAGGAAACCGGACGTGTCGAGCGCGGTGTGCAGGCCCAGTTCGTGCTTGAAACGGTGCAGCAACTCGCCCGTGAAGACCGGCTGGAGCAGCGGCTCGCCGCCGCTGACCGTCGCGCCGCCGCCCGAGGCCCGGATGAACGTCGTGTACTTGCCCGCCTCCGCGACGACGGCGTCCGCCGAGGTGCGCTTGCCGTTGCGCATCTTCTTCGTGTCGGGGTTGTGGCAGTACAGGCAGTTGAGCGGGCAGCCCGACAGGAAGGTGACGAAGCGCGTCCCCGGTCCGTCCACGCCGGTGGACAGGTCCCAGGAGTGGACCGAGCCGCTGGCGGGGCGACGGGCCACGGACGCGGCGAGCGTCTGCGGGGCGATGGTCATGGCAGGTGCTCCCTGGTCCCTGGAAAGTTCCGCGGCGCCGGTGCCGGGTCGGGGTGTCGCCGGCGCCGCCGGATCATGGGGTCACGGTCGGCCGTGGTGGATCACAGCGTGCCGTGGAAGGTGCGGTTCAGCACGTCGAGCTGCTGCTCCCGCGTGAGCCGGACGAAGTTGACCGCGTATCCGCTGACGCGGATGGTCAGCTGCGGGTAGTTCTCCGGGTGGTCCATGGCGTCCATGAGCGTGTCGCGGTTGAGCACGTTGACGTTCATGTGGAAGCCGTTGCTGCCCATGTAGCCGTCCAGCACGCCGGCCAGGTTGCCGATCCGCTCCTGCGGGGTGCGGCCCAGGCCGTCGGGGGTGACGGTGTTGGTCAGCGAGATGCCGTCCTCGGCCTCTTCGTACGGGAGCTTCGCGACCGACAGCGCCGAGGCGACGTAGCCGTGGGTGTCGCGGCCGTTCATCGGGTTGGCGCCCGGGGAGAAGGGCTCGCCGGCGCGGCGGCCGTCCGGGGTGTTGCCGGTCTTCTTGCCGTAGACGACGTTCGAGGTGATGGTCAGCACCGACTGGGTGTGCTCGGCCTCGCGGTAGGTCGGGTGCTTGCGCACCTTCTTCATGAACTCCTCGACCAGCCACACCGCGATCGAGTCGACGCTGTCGTCGTTGTTGCCGAACGCGGGGTACTCGCCCTCGACGACGTAGTCCGTCGCCAGGCCGGTCTCGTCGCGGATCACGCTTACCTTGGCGTGCTTGATCGCGGAGAGCGAGTCGGCCGCGACCGACAGACCCGCGATGCCGCAGGCCATCGTGCGGCGCACGTCGCGGTCGTGCAGCGCCATCTCGATGCGCTCGTAGGCGTAGCGGTCGTGCATGTAGTGGATGACGTTGAGCGCGTGGACGTAGACGTCCGCGAGCCACTCCATCTGCTCGTCGAACTTGCTCATCACCTGGTCGTAGTCCAGGACCTCCGACGTCAGCGCGCCCGTGTCCGGGCCGACCTGGGCGCCGGACTTCTCGTCGCGGCCGCCGTTGATCGCGTAGAGCAGGGTCTTGGCCACGTTCACCCGCGCGCCGAAATACTGCATCTGCTTGCCGACCGGCATCGCCGAGACGCAGCAGGCGATCGCCGTGTCGTCGCCGAAGCGCGGGCGCATCAGCTCGTCCGACTCGTACTGCACCGAGGACGTGTCGATGGAGACCTTGGCGCAGAACTCCTTGAAGCCCTGCGGCAGGCTCGGCGACCAGAAGACCGTCATGTTCGGCTCGGGGGCCGGGCCCAGGTTGTACAGGGTCTGCAGATAGCGGAAGGAGGTCCTGGTCACCAGCGGGCGGCCGTCCTCGCCCATGCCGGCGATGGACTCGGTGACCCAGGTCGGGTCGCCGGAGAACAGCTCGTCGTACTCGGGGGTGCGCAGGAAGCGGACGATGCGCAGCTTGATGATGAAGTCGTCGACCAGCTCCTGCGCCTCGGACTCGGTGATCCGGCCCGCCGCGATGTCGCGCTGCAGGTAGACGTCGACGAAGGTCGAGGTGCGGCCCAGCGACATGGCGGCGCCGTTCTGCTCCTTCACGGCGGCTAGGTAGGCGAAGTACAGCCACTGGATCGCCTCGCGGCCGGTCGTGGCCGGGCCGGAGATGTCGCAGCCGTAGCTCGCGGCCATCGCCTTGAGCTCCCCGAGCGCGCGGATCTGCTCGGAGAGCTCCTCGCGCAGCCGGATCGTCTCGTCGATGCTGCGGTTGCCCGCGGGCATCGCGTTGAGCTCGTCCTTCTCGCTCTTCTTGACCTCGATCAGCCGGTCCACGCCGTAGAGCGCGACGCGGCGGTAGTCGCCGATGATGCGGCCGCGGCCGTAGGCGTCGGGCAGGCCGGTGACGATGCCGGCCTTGCGGGCGGCGCGGATCTCCGGGGTGTACGCGTCGAAGACGCCCGCGTTGTGGGTCTTGCGGTACTCCGTGAAGACCTTCTCCAGCTCGTCGCTGACCGGGTAGCCGTAGGTCTCCAGGGCACCGGCGACCATCCGCCAGCCGCCGTTCGGCATGATCGCGCGCTTGAGCGGGGCGTCGGTCTGCAGGCCGACGATCAGGTCCGCGTCCTTGTCGATGTACCCGGGCGCGTGGGCGGTGATCGAGGTCGGCGTGGTCGCGTCGATGTCGAGCACGCCCTTGCGGCGTTCCTCGGGGAAGAGGTCGGTGATCTTCTTCCAGACCGCGGTGGTCCGCGCGGTCGGGCCCGCCAGGAACGAGTCGTCGCCCAGGTAGGGGGCGTAGTTGGCCTGGATGAAGTCTCGGACGTCGATCGCGTCCCGCCACAGGCCGCCGCGGAAGCCCTCCCAGGCCCCACCCGTCTCGCCCGTCTGCGTGGACTCGCTGTACTGGACGGTCATTGCTCGCTCACCTACCGAAGAACTGAAGGCGTAAACCCGTACACACTCAGCCTGCTCTCGGGGCCACCGCGCCGATCGCGGCGATCGTCCCCACTTGCCAGGGCTTTGGTCCCGACGCGGCTGTGTCGCGCGGCCCGGTGGCAGTGGCCCGGTAGCGGTGGACCGACTGTGCGCCGGAGTGCTCCGAACGGGTGATGCCACGCGCCCGCGTGCCCGTCTCACGGCCGCATCGCGCCCTCGTCCGAGGGGCATAGGTGAGAAGGGGCCCAGGGAAGCGCTCACGCCGGGCCACGGTTGCGACGAAGGGGAGACTGTGGTGACGCTCGCGGTGACCGGGCACAGGGATCTGACCGAGCAGACCGCGGAGCTGGTCCGGGCGGAGCTGCGCAAGCTCCTCGCGGCGCGCGCGGCCGAGGGCCCGCTGACGGGCCTGTCCTGCCTCGCCAGGGGCGCGGACACGATATTCGCGGAAGAGCTGGTCGAGGCCGGGGGAGAGCTGGTCGTCGTGCTCCCCGCCCAGCACTACCGGCAGAACAAGGTGCGCCCCGACCACGCGCCCGCCTTCGACCGCCTCGTGGACGCGGCCGTGGAGGTGCAGGAGCTGGACTTCGCGCAGGTCTCGCACGAGGCGTACGAGGCGGCGAACGAGGTGCTGCTCAGCCGCGCGGACGTGGTCGTGGCGGTCTGGGACGGGCAGCCGCCGGCCGGTCCCGGCGGGACCGGTGACCTGGTCCAGCGCAGCCGCGCGGCGGGCGTCGAGGTGGTCAGGGTCTGGCCGGAGGGTTCGGCGCGCGCGGGGGTGAGCTGAGCCCGCCGACCGCGGCGGATCAGGATAGCGGCGGGGCGCGCCGACGCGCCGTCAGAACCGGAATCCCGTCGCCCGCTGTGGAAGCTCTGCCAGGCTGGCCCGGCAAGACAGCCCCACACCAGAGGACCCACCGTGCGCCGTCCAGTCCTTGCCCTCGCCTCCGCGCTACTGCTCGCCGCCGTCGCGGGCTGCGCCCACACCTCCGGCAGCCCTGCGACCTCCGGTGACCGTGCGTCAGCCACGAGCTCGAGCGCGAGTACTGCGCGGGCCGGCGACGCCGCCGCGCCGCTCGCGGAGGGGCCCGGCCCGCAGACGCACTACAGCGTCGCCACCCAGCCGTCGGCCGGCAGCTGTCACTACCGCGCGGACGCGAGCCAGCCGCTGCCCGACCCGGCCTGCACCCCGGGCGCGCTCTCCCCGGCGGTGACCCAGGCGGACCTGGCCACGACGATCTGCCGCAAGGGCGGCTACACCGGAGGCATCCGCCCGCCCGCCTCGGTCACCGACGTCGAGAAGCGCAAGAACGCCGCCTCGTACGGGTACACCGGCTCGCTGCACGACGCCGAGTACGACCACCTGGTCAGCCTGGAACTGGGCGGCGATCCGAACGACCCGCGCAACCTCTGGGTCGAGCCGCCGTCTCCGGGCCACCAGTCCGGAGCGGGCGTCAACAACCCGAAGGACGCGGTCGAGACGCGCCTGCACACGGCGGTCTGCGGGGGCAAGGTGACGCTCTCCGCCGCGCAGCAGGCGATCGCCGCGGACTGGTCCACGGCGGAGGCCCGGCTCGGCCTGAAGTAGTCCGGGCCCCCTCGGGGCAGCGGTCAGGGCAGCGGTGTCAACAGGATCCAGACGTGGCCGAAGGGATCGCGCAGCATCGACTGCCGTATGCCGTACGGCATGTCCGCCGCCGGCGTCAGCAACTCGGCGCCGGCGGCGACGGCCTGAGCGGTCACCGCGTCCACGTCCGGCACGTAGACGTGGAGCACGACCGATGTCCACCCCCCGCCCGGAACGGCGAAGGGCGGCTCCGGGTCGCTGAGCATCAGCGTCGAACCCGCGATGCCGATCTCGGCGTGGTAGATCCGCCCGCCGTCCGTCTCCAGGCGCAGGTACTCCGTCGCGCCGAACGCGACCTCGTAGAAGGCGATCGCCTTGGCGGCCCCGTCGACCATGATGTGCGGGATGACGGCGTGCTTGTGGTGCTCCGGAATCTCCATGCCGCCACGCTAGGCGCGGGCGGCAGGTGCCGGGACCGGGCGCAGGACCGGTCCCCGTCTCGGTCCATGGTCGCAGGACCGCGGACCCAGCGGGCGCGGGCTCAGCGTGCGCCCGCCAGCACCTTGCCCTCGGTGGAGAGGATGCCGTTGCGGTAGTCGAAGCGCGGTGTGCGGGAGAACATCAGCCACAGGTACTTGAGGTTCTCCGCGAACCAGTAACCAGGCGTCAGGTCGCCCAGCCGGACGGAGGAGCTGTCGACCTCCGTGGCGATCGTGTAGCCGCCGGCCACCCTGTGGTGCGTGCGCAGGCCCTCGAACCAGCGCCAGGCCGCCTGCTTGTAGGCGACGTCGCCGGTGATCCGCCAGAGGTCGAAGGCCGAGTTGGCATACTCCGGGCGCAGTTGGCCGGCGGGGTCGACGGCGGTCAGCGTGCTGTAGTCGATGCTCTCCGGCAGGACCGGGTAGCGGTTCAGCACGGCCGACCAGGAGCGGAAGTAGGCCGCGCCACGACGCACGTCGCCGCCCTTGGCGAGCAGCCCCGCGTAGAAGGAGGCCAGTTCGGACTGGTGCGTCGGGCCGGTGCGCGCGCCGGTGGCCGCGTCGACGCCGTGGTACCAGGTCAGGCCGCCGCGGACGTCGGTCTGGTGTGCGAGCACGGGCTTGGTCAACTGGTGGTACCAACGGGTCAGTTGCGCGTCGCCGAGGAGTCTGCCGCCGCCCCACAGGTACTCGTAGAAGGAGTCGACCGGCGGATTGGGTGCGTTCGAGGTGTGGTCGAGCCAGCGTCCGGTCTCAGCGTCGATGGTCGTGCCGAGCAGTCCGAGCGAGCTGCGCCGGGCCAGCACGGCGCGGTACGCGCGCATCGACGCGTCGTAGTAGCGGGCGTCGCCCAGGAGCCGGGAGAGCAGCCCGAACTCCATCATGTTCGTGCCCGCCTCGGCCAACCCGACCGCGCGGCCGTGCGCCCGGCCGGTGCGCAGGTTGACGTGGGTGTACGGGATGCCGGTGGGCGAGGAGGTGAACGCCGGCAGCAGCCGGTCCGCGAACTCGCGGGCGCGGGCGAGGAGTCGCTGGCTGCGCGTGGTCCTGTAGCCCGCGAGCAGGCCGCCGACCAGGCGGATGACCGCCTCGAAGACGTGGACGTCGGCGTCCTGGGTCGGGTCGAGGTGTGCCTCGACCCAGGAGCGGGCGCGGGCGAGCTCGTGGTCGCAACCCATCAGGTAGAGGGTGTCCAGGGCTTCGACGATGGAGAGCCCGAAGGTCCGCCCGTCGGCGAAGAAGTCGTTGTGCCCGCCGCTCAGCGGCCGGACCTCGTCGTGGCCCCAGGCCACGTCGGTGTACCCGCGCCAGCTGTGCAGGTACTCCGCACGGACGGCCGCCGCGGCGTGCGCGTCGGCGGGCAGCGTGCGGGGCATCCCGCTCGGGGCCTCGGCGCGGGCCCCGGCGCGGGTGGCGGGGGCGGCGGTGGCGACCCCGGTGCCGGCGGCCGTCAGCAGCGCGGTGCCCGCGGCCGAGCCGAGCACGAGACGGCGGGAGGGGTGAGGGAGCGGTGGCGACGAGGCGTGGCGGAGCATGCACGCAAAGTTAAGGTGTGCGGCGTGCCCGGCGGCGGCAGGATCATCGTGTCGTCGTCAATTGCGCGCGGACGGGTGACATTGCTGGCATGTGCATGCCAGAATGATCGCGCCCTGGACGGCGCAGGTCGCAACCCGCCGCCCAGGGCGCAATCTCCCAAGGGTGAACCCGCGTCAGTTCACTGCCTCGCCTGCAGCGAAGCAGTGTGCGCACGGATCTGGTCCTTGGTCAGGTACGCGTCCGTGTACTCGAAGTCCCGCAGTCGCGCCGGGCGGCGTGCCTGGAATCCGGTGCGCACGAAGTCGTCGCCGGCGGTCGCGTTGAGCAGCCAGTTGGTCATGACCCGGACCTTGGCGACGTTGGTGCGCAGTGCCATCAGGTGGTATCCCCTGGCCACGCCCTGGGCGGCCACGCCGGTGAGCTCGATGCCCATCGGCTTGGAGACCGCGTCCGCGCCGCCGAGGTCGACGACCAGGCCGAGGTCCTTGTGGAAATACGGCTTGAGCTCCTTGCCGCGGAGCGAGGCGATCACGTTGTCGGCCACCTGCTTGCCCTGCCGCTGCGCGTGCTGCGCGGTCGGCGGGCAGACCGCGCCGTCGCCGCTCGCCAGGTCCGGGACGGCGGCCGCGTCGCCGAGGGAGAAGACGCCCTCGCACTGCGGCACCCGCATGTCGGCGGTGACGGCGAGCCGTCCGCGCACGGTCTCCGCGTCGAGGGTGTTCACCAGCGGGCTGGCCGCGACGCCGGCGGTCCAGATCAGCGTCCGGGAGGGGATCACCCGGCCGTCGGTCAGCTTGACGCTCTCGTCGCCGACCTCGGCGACGGAGACGCCGAGCGAGATGTCGATACCGCGCTTGCGCAGCAGGTCCATCGCGGTGGTGCCGAGGTTCTCGCCGAGCTCGGGCATCAGCTTGGGCGCGATGTCGACCAGGTGCCACTTGATCAGGTTCGGGTTCAGCCTGGGGTAGCGGCGCACGGCGGAGGAGGTGACCCGCTGCAGGCAGGCGGCCGTCTCGGTGCCCGCGTAGCCGCCGCCGACGACGACGAACTGGAGCCGCGAGATCCGCTCCTGCTGGTTGGTCGCGGCGTCGGCGAGGTCCAGCTGGGAGATCACATGGTCGCGCACGAAGGCGGCCTCGGCCAGCGTCTTCATGCCGCGGGCGTGGTCCGCGAGCCCGGGGATGTCGAAGGTGCGGGTCACGCTGCCCGGTGCGAGCACCAGGTAGTCGTAGGGTTCGGCGACCAGCTCGTCGGTGATCTTGCGAGCGATCACCATCTTCGCCTTCGCGTCGATGCCGACCGCGCCGCCCGGGATGATCCGGGTCCGGCGCAGCATCCGCCGCAGTGAGACCGCGACCGACTGCGGCGTCAGCACCCCGGCCGCGACCTGCGGCAGCAGCGGCAGGTAGAGCTCGTAGCTGAACGGCGCGATCATGGCGATCTCCGCCTCGCTGGGGGCGAGGTGCCGCTCCAGCCGTCGTGCGCACTCGACGCCGGCGAAGCCGCCGCCGACCACGAGGATCCGAGGTCGTTCCATCGTGCCCATCCCTTGTCTCTTCATGGCTGGGGTCACTTGCTCCTGCGCTCCTCGACACACTCGCACGCCCCCGGCACCACCGCCACCGCGCGGGCCTGTCGGGCGGACGTCCAGGTCACGCGGTAAGGCTCGGTAGGGTGGGGCGCATGTTGCGAGAGGTGACGGCGGACCGTTATGTGACGCCGCTTCGGGAGGGCGGCTCGCTGCCCGGTCTGGTCGAGGCGGACGGGGCCGGCCTCTGGGTCGCCAAGTTCGTCGGCGCGGCGCAGGGCCGCAAGGCGCTGGTCGCGGAGGTCGTCGCAGGGGAGCTGGCCCGACGGCTGGGCCTGCGGGTACCGGAGCTGGCCCGGCTGGAGGTCGACCCGCGCGTCGCCGTGGGCGAGCCGGACCAGCAGGTGCAGGACCTGGTCAAGGCGTCCGGGGGCACCAACCTCGGCATGGCCTTCCTCAGCGGGGCACTGGGCTTCGATCCGTTGGCCTTCGCGGTCGACGCGGGGACGGCGGGGCGGGTGGTCTGGTTCGACGCGCTGATCGGTAACGTCGACCGCTCCTGGCGCAACCCGAACCTGCTGATGCGGGACGGCGATCTGTGGCTGATCGACCACGGCGCGAGTTTGATCTTCCATCACAACTGGCCGCGCGCGGCCGCGTCGGCCCGCAAGCGCTACGACGCCTCCGACCACGTCCTCGCCTCTTTCGCGCCCGACCTCGCGACGGCGGACGCGGAGCTCGGCCCGCTGGTGACCGAGCGGCTGCTCGCGGAGGTGCTGGCGCTGGTGCCGGACGTCTGGCTGTCGGACGAGCCCGGCTTCGACGACCCGGCCGCGGTCCGCGCCGCGTACGTGGCACAGCTGGCGGCGCGGGCCGCCGGCCCGAGGGAGTGGGTGGCGGCTTGAAGCTGGTCTACGAGTACGCGCTGATCCGCGTCGTGCCCCGGGTGGAGCGCGGCGAGCAGATCAACGCGGGCGTGCTGGTCTACAGCCGCCAGGCGGGCGTCCTGCGGTCGGCGATCCACTTGGACGCTGCGCGGCTGCTGGCGCTCGACCCGGCGGCGGACGTCGCCGCGGTCCGCGCCGCGCTGGACGCCGTGGCCGGCGTCTGCGGCGGCGGCGCGGCGGCGGGGCAGGCGGCGGACGAGGAGCCCGGCCGCCGCTTTCGGTGGCTTACCGCCCCGCGCAGCACGGTCGTCCAGCCGGGCCCGGTCCACTGTGGTCTCTCTGCCGACCCGGCGTCGGAAGCGGATCGGCTGCTCGACCTGCTGGTGCGCTGAGACGGGCAGTTGCAGCACGCTAGGGGCGCGGGGAACTGCGCGACAAGCCACCCTGCGAGGTGGGCCCCCGAACGCGCAGGGCCATCCGCACAGGGTGGTTGCTCGCGCAGTTCCCCGCGCCCCTTCAAAATCAAAGCCGTGGTGCCGCGCCAACGTCTCCTCTACAGTGTAGAAGTCTTCTACGCCGTATAAGGGAGGGATCTTGACTCAGCTCGTCACGCCAGCCACGCGGAGACCCGATCGGTGGGTGATCCTCGCTGTCATCTGTCTGGTGCAACTCGTCGTCATCCTCGACAACACCATCCTCAACGTCGCCGTCCCCTCGCTCACCAAGGAGCTGGGCGCGACCACCGCGCAGACCCAGTGGGTCATCGGCGCCTACTCGCTCGCGCAAGCGGGCCTGCTCATCGCGGCCGGCGGCTTCGCCGACAGGTACGGGCGCAAGCTCGTCCAACTGCTCGGGCTCGGGTTCTTCGGCCTCGGGTCGTTCGGCGCCGTGCTGGCGTCGAATCCGGGGGAGCTGATCGCCGCCCGCGCGGGCATGGGCGTCGGTGGGAGCCTGCTGCTCGCGACCAGCCTCGCCATCATCGTTCGTACCTTCGACGCCGAGGAGCAGCCGAAGGCGATGGCCGCCTGCATGGGCGTCGGCTCGCTCGGCTTCGCGCTCGGTCCGGTCATCGGCGGGCTGCTGCTGGCGCACTTCTGGTGGGGCTCGGTCTTCCTCGTCAACCTGCCGGTCTGCCTGCTGGGGCTGCTCGCCGTCGCCAGGCTGGTCCCGGAGTCGAAGGACCCGCGCGGGGACCGGCCGGACCTGCTCGGCGCGCTGCTCTCCACCCTCGGCCTGGTCGCGGTCGTCTACGCGATCATCCAGGGCCCCGGCTACGGCTGGACCTCGGCCCGCACCCTCGTCCCGGGCGGGATCGGCGCGGTCTTCCTGTGCGGCTTCGTGCTCTGGGAGCGGCGAACCCCGCACCCGCTGCTCGACATGAGCTTCTTCCGCAACGACCGCTTCCGTGGGGCGGTCTCCGGCGCGGTGCTGGTCTCGTTCGGGATGGGCGGCTCACTCTTCCTGCTGACCCAGCACCTGCAGTTCGTGCTCGGCTACGGCCCCCTCGACGCCGGTCTGCGCACCGCGCCGATGGCGCTGACGGTCGTGCTGCTCAACCTCACCGGCTTCGGTATGCGGCTCACCGGCAAGCTCGCTCCGCCGGTCGCCATCGCCTGCGGTCTCAGCCTGCTGGCGGGTGGCCTGGCCGCGATCGCCGTGCTCGGGCACAGCGGTTCCTACCCCGGCATCCTCCTCGGCCTGGTGCTGATGGGCGCGGGCGTCGCCGTCGCGCAGCCGGCCATGGCGGGCGCGGTGATGAGCTCGATCCCGCCGGAGCGGGCCGGTATCGGCTCCGGTCTCATGGGCACTCTCAGCGAGCTGGGAAACTCGCTCGGCGTCGCCGTGCTGGGCGCGGTGCTGACGGCGGGCTTCGCCGGCTCGCTCCCGGCGCGGCTGCCGCACGACGCCGCGCGCTCCCTGCCGGACGCACTCGCCGCCGCCGGTCCGGGCGCGGCGCACCAGGTGCGTACCGCCTTCGCGGACAGCCTGACCAGCAGCCAGCTGATTGGCGCCGTCGCGGTCCTGCTGGGCGGCCTGCTGGCCGCCTGGTTGCTGAGCCGGGTCTCGCCCGGACCGACGGCCGACGGACAGCTGCCGGGCCGGCGGGAGGCCGAGCCCGTCCCGGCCGCGTGAGCGCCGCCGGTGCCTGCGCCGGATCCACAGGGGGCTGACTACGATCGCCGCATGGCCCCGCAGAAGCCCAAGTCCACCCCAGCCGCGATGCCGCACGTCAGCGTGTGGGTCGCGCCGCCGAAGGAGCGCAAGCGGGGCACCGCGCCCAGCGGCCTCTCCCGGCAACGGATCGTGCGCGCCGCCGTCGAGCTGCTGGACGCGGAGGGCGAGCAGGGCTTCTCCATGCGGCGGCTGGCTGCCGATCTCGGGGTCACCCCCATGTCGGTCTACTGGTACGTCGACAACAAGGGCGAACTGCTGGAGCTCGCGCTGGACGAAGCACTCGGGGAGATGCGGATCCCGCCGCTCCCCGAGGACGGCGACTGGCGTGAGCACCTCCGCGTCATGGCGCACGAGTACCGCGGATTCTACCGCCGGCACCTGTGGGCGACCAGGGTCGCCGGCGAGGTGCTCCCGCTCGGACCGAACGCGCTCTTCTTCTCGACGAGCGCGCTCGGGGCCGTCGGCCGCACCGCGCTGCCTCCGGAGGAGTACGCGGGCGTGCTCGGACTGCTCTTCCAGTTCGTCTACGGCTTCGCCACCTCCGAGGTACAGGCGCTGATCCGGGTCCGCGAGTCGGGGCTGACCGAGCAGGAGTACCTCGACCAGGTGGTGAGCCTGGCCGGCCGGGTGGACCAGCGCTTCGTCGAGCACGCCGAGCTGATCAACCCGCCCGACGCGGGGGAGAGCCCGGCCGCGAAGCGGGACCACCACTTCACCGAGAGCCTGGACATCGCCCTGGACGGCATCGAGGCCCGGGTGCGCCGTCACGCCACGCAGTCTCAGGAGAGCCGGTCCGATCTGCGCTGAGCTGGACCGTTAGAATGGGGCAACGTGAGCGCCAAGCCCTTCATCCCCGATGTCCTGGCCGCCCGCTACGCCTCCGGCGAGCTCGCGCGGCTCTGGTCCCCCGAACACAAGGTCGTCCTCGAACGGCAGCTCTGGCTCGCCGTCCTGAAGGCCCAGGCCGATCTGGGGATCGAGGTGCCCGAGGGAGCTGTCGCCGACTACGAGCGCGTCGTCGACCAGGTCGACCTCGCCTCGATCGCCGCCCGCGAGCGGGTCACCCGCCACGACGTGAAGGCGCGGATCGAGGAGTTCAGCGCCCTCGCCGGGCACGAGCAGATCCACAAGGGCATGACCTCCAGGGATCTGACCGAGAACGTCGAGCAGCTGCAGATCAAGCAGTCCCTGGAGCACGTCCGCGACCGCACGGTCGCGCTGCTCACCCGCCTGGCCGCCCTCGCCGCCGAACACGGCGAGCTGGTCATGACCGGCCGCTCGCACAATGTGGCCGCACAGGCGACCACGCTCGGCAAGCGCTTCGCGTCCGCCGCGGACGAGCTGCTGGTGGCCTTCACCCGCCTGGAGGAGCTGATCGCGCGCTACCCGCTGCGCGGCATCAAGGGCCCGGTCGGCACCAGCCAGGACATGCTCGACTTGCTCGGCGGCGACGAGGCCAAGCTGGCGGAGCTGGAGCAGCGGGTCGCCGGCCACCTCGGCTTCGACCACGCCTTCACCAGCGTCGGTCAGGTCTACCCGCGCTCGCTCGACTACGACGTGCTCTCCGCCCTGGTCCAGCTGGCGGGCGCGCCCGGCAGCCTGGCCAAGACGATCCGGCTGATGGCCGGCATCGAGCTGGTCACCGAGGGCTTCAAGGAGGGCCAGGTCGGCTCCTCCGCGATGCCGCACAAGATGAACACCCGCTCCTGCGAGCGCGTCAACGGCCTGGCTGTCATCCTGCGCGGCTACGCGTCCATGGTCTCCGAGCTCTCGGGCGACCAGTGGAACGAGGGCGACGTCTCCTGCTCGGTCGTGCGCCGGGTGGCGCTGCCGGACGCGTTCTTCGCGTTCGACGGCCTGCTGGAGACCTTCCTGACGGTGCTGGACGAGTTCGGCGCCTTCCCGGCTGTCATCGCCGTCGAGCTCGACCGCTACCTGCCGTTCCTCGGCACCACCAAGGTGCTGATGGCCTCGGTGCGCGCGGGCGTGGGCCGGGAGACGGCGCACGAGGCGATCAAGGAGCACGCGGTCGCGTCCGCACTGGCCATGCGCCAGGGCGTCCGGGAGAACCAGCTGCTGGACCGACTCGCGGCGGACGAGCGGATCCCGCTGGACCGGGACGGGCTGGACACGCTGCTGGCCGACCGGCTCTCCTTCACCGGCGCGGCTTCCGGCCAGGTGGCGCGGGTCGTCGCCCACGTCGAGGACGTCGCCACGCGCTACCCGGAGGCGGCCAAGTACCGCCCGGGCGCCATTCTCTGACGCAGCCGCGACGCGCACGTCCCACCCGATCGCCCGCGCCCACCCGGAGCTCGCTCCGGATGCCGACGCGGGCGATCGGCGTTAGCTTCGGCTGTAGTCGGATCACGACAGACAGTGACGGAAGCGACGAAGGAGTGCGGGCATGCCCGGCAAGTTCGAAGTGCATCAGGACAAGGCGCAGGAGTTCCGGTTCACGCTCAAGGCGTCGACCGGCGAGGTCATCGCGATGAGCGAGCCGTTCGCGACCCGCGAGGCCTGCGAGAAGAGCATCGAGTCGGTACGCAAGCACGCCCCCTACGCGAAGCTGGTCGAGTCCGGCGCCTCCGCGAGCTGACGCCGGCCCTGGTGGGCGCCCGACCGCCGTCGGACCCTGACCGAACCCGGACCCGGGCGCTCACGCGGACTCGAACGCCAAGGCTGCCGCGAGCGCGGCGAACGCGCCGGAGAAGCTCCGCCGCAGCCAGGTGACCACCGAAGGGCGCGCGATGACGCGCGAGCGGAAGGCGGCGGCGAAGCGGCCGTAGACGGCGAAGACCACGAAGGTCATCAGCATGAACACGCCGCTCAGCACGACCATCCGCAGCGTCGTGTCCGGCTGGCCCGTCTTCACGAACTGCGGCAGGAACGCGAAGAAGAAGATGGTCAGCTTCGGGTTGAGGATGTTGATCAGAATCCCGCGTGTGATGACCTGCAGGGCCGGCTGCGACGCGCTGTTCTGCTCGTCGACGGTCAGCGTGCTCTTGTCGCGCAGCGTGGCGACCGCCATGTAGAGCAGGTAGGCGACGCCCGCGTACTTGAAGACCTGGAAGGCCGTGGCGCTCGCGTTCAGCAGCGCGGCGAGCCCGGTGACGGCCGCCACCAGATGCGGCACGATCCCCAGCGTGCAGCCGACGGCGGCGACCAGACTGGCCCGCGCACCACGTTGCAGCCCGGCGGCGACCGTGTAGAGCGCGCCGGTGCCCGGCGTCGCGACGATGACCAATGAGGTCAGCAGGAACTCAATGCTCATGGCGTCTTCCCCCTGTGAATGAACGTCAGCTCGTCGGCCAGGCTACCTTGGGCTTCGGGTTCGGCGTGGTTGTCACTGGTGGCGCGTACGTTCGCCGGCATGGCGGCGGTGACCGGGCCGTGCGGACGGCACGTGACACGCCGCAGCCGAGGACGCTCCGGTCAGACTCGCCGGGCGGTTCGCCTGACTGGCGCGCGTGTCTGACTGGAAGCAGAAGCCGCGTAGACGGATAATTGGATCATGACGGGACAATCCGGTGCGACGGTCAGGGTCTGGGTGAAGGCCGAGATCGGGCCCCGGCACGTCGTGGCCCAGGTTCTGGACACGCTCAACAACCCGATCGGCGAGGAGTTCGTGATCGCCGAGCCGCACGACCTCTACGAGATCGCGCGGCGCTACGGCGTGCCCCTGGACAGCTTCGACTTCGAAGGCGACAGCGCCGACATCATCGAGTCCTCGGCGCCTCCTGCGGAGGCCTGACCCCGGTCCGCGGCGCGGGCCGGGCCTCAGACGCCGAAGGCGTCCGCGTAGCGGATCGAGCCGACCGGGACCGGGCGGCCGGGGTCCAGCGCGAGCGCCATCATGGCCTCGTCGGGGACCTCGAACGGCGGCTTGATGCCGTAGCCGGAGGCCGGGACGAAGCCGAAGCGCGGGTAGTAGGCCGGGTGGCCCAACACCAGGACGAGCTGCTCGCCCGCCGCGGCGGCCACGTCCAGCGCCGCGCGGACCACCGCGCTGCCCGCGCCCCGGCGCTGCCATGCGGGCAGCACCGCGACCGGAGCGAGCGCGAGCGCCGCGGCGCCGTCGACCTGGCACCGGGTCAGCAGGGCGTGCGCGGCGATCGTTCCGTCGGGGGCCTCCGCGACGAGGGAGAAGCCGGGCAGCCAGGCCATGGCGTCGGTGCGCAGGGCGTCGACCAGGTCAGCCTCGTTGGCCGTGGGGAAGGCGGCGAGATTGACCCGGCGGACGGACTCGGCCTCCGAGCCGTCGAGGGCCTCGGGGCGCGCGACCCAACTGCGCTCCGCGACGTCGGGCCCCGCACCATCGGGTGCGGTGACGTCGGGCGCGACGAAATCGGGCTTAGAGATCATTTCTGGCATGCCTCAGCCTAAGCCGAACGGCGGCACACGCCCGTCACCCGGCCGCTGTCGGCCCTGCCGTGCCGCCGCGCGTCTTGACCTCCGCCCAGATCACCTTGCCGCCGCCGCTGGTGAAGCGGGTGCCCCAGCGCTCGGCGAGCTGGGCCACGAGGAAGAGACCGCGGCCGTCCTCGTCCTCGTTCCGCGCCCGGCGCAGCCTCGGCGAGACACTGCTGCCGTCCGCGACCTCGCAGATGAGCGCGCGGTCGCGGAGCAGTCGTAACTCGACCGGCCCGGTGGCATGCCGGATCGCGTTCGTCACCAGTTCGCTGACCAGCAGCTGCGCCGTCTGCGTGAGCCCGCCGAGCCCCCAGTCCGCCAGCCGCGCGCCCACCTGCGCGCGCAACCCGGAGACCGCCGACGGCTCCAGCGGTACCTCCCAACGCGCGACCATCCCGTCGTCGACGCCACGGGTGCGCGCGACCAGCAGCGCGACGTCGTCGCGGGGCCGCTGCGGCAGCAGTTCGGCGACGACCGCCGAGCAGAGCGCCTCCGGTGTCCGATCGCGCCCGGCGAGCGCGGCGGCGAGGCGGGAGAGGCCGACGTCGATGTCCTGACCTCGGTCCTCGATGAGGCCGTCGGTGTAGAGGACGATGCGGCAGCCCTCCGGGAGGGAGAGCTCGATGGCCTCGAAGGGCGTGCTGCCGAGCCCGAGCGGCGGACCGGAGGGCACCTCGGGGAAGTGCACTGTGCCGTCGGGGAAGACCAGCGCCGGCGAGGGATGACCGGCACCGGCCATCGTGCAGCGCCGGGTGACCGGGTCGTAGATGACGTAGAGGCAGGTCGCCCCGATGATGCCGATGCCGCCGAGCTCGCCCTCCTCCTGGTCCATCGCGTCGACGAGCTGGTCCAGATACCCGAGCAGCTCCTCCGGCGGCAGGTCGAGGGCGGAGAAGTTGCGCACGGCCGTGCGCAAGCGGCCCATGGTGGCGGCGGCGTGGATGCCGTGTCCGACGACGTCGCCGACGACGAGTGCGACGCGCGCGCCGGACAGCGGGATGACGTCGAACCAGTCGCCGCCGACTCCCTCCTGCGCGGGCAGGTAGCGGTGCGCGACGTCGACGGCGGGCAGCGCGGGGAGCGCCCGGGGGAGCAGGCTGCGCTGGAGCGCCAGGGCGAGGGCGTGCTCGCGGGTGTAGCGGCGGGCGTTGTCCAGACAGACCGCCGCGCGCTGGGCGAGCTCCTCGGCGAGCGTCAGATCGTCCTCGCGGAACGGGCCGGCGTCGCGCGAGCGGTAGAAGGAGGCGACGCCGAGCACAGTGCCACGCGCGCAGAGCGGAACGGCGATCACGGACCCCAGCCGGTACGCGGCGAGCGCGGGCTCCTCGGCGGCGTCCTCGTCGAGCACGGCGCGTCCGGCGACGAAGGCCCGCGCCTGCGCGCTGCCCGCCGCGTACTCCACCTGCGCGCCGAGGGGGACCAGCGGTCCGCAACTGCGGATCGTCCGCGCGGCCGCGCGTCGCAACGGCGGGTGGCCGTCCGCAGGCGGCGCCTCCTCGCCCTCGCGCACCCATTCGGCGAGGTCGACGACGGCGTACTGGGCGAACTCGGGCAGCGCGACCTCGGCCAGCTCGTCGGCGGTCTGCCCGATGTCGAGCGTCGTGCCGATCCGCACGCCCGCGTCCCACAGCAGCGCGAGACGCTGCCTCGCGGCAACGGCGATCTCCCCGACGCCGGACCCGTCACCGAGCAGCAGCCGCGCGCCGCCAGGCACGCCTTTAGGGGCGCGAGGAACTGCGCGAGGAACCACCCTGTGCGGATGGCCCTGCTCGTTCGGATCAGTACGTCGCTGGGTGGCTTGTCGCGCACGCAGTTCAGCAGCCGAGCCTCGCGCCCCAGACGGGCCCGCCGGCTCCGCCGCGCGCGCCGCGGCCTCGCGGAGGGCGCGCTCGCGCAGCGAATACTGCTCGAGCAGGCGCTGTTCGATCGCCAACGCAGCCTCCCGCGCCAGCGCGGCCATCAGCGGATTCGCGTCGCGCTGCCAGCACGTGAGGTCGACGATGCCACGGATCGTGCCGAGCAGCGGATCGCGGACGGGGGCGCCCGCGCAGGCGAACGGGCGGTAGGCCTCGGCGAAGTGCTCGCTGCCGACGACGACGCCGGGGCGGCCCTCCGCCAGCGCCGTGCCGATGCCGTTCGTGCCCGCCTCGTGCTCGGCCCAGACGAAGCCGGGGGCGAGGCGGATCGCGTCGAGATGGCGGTTGAGCCCGGGTTCGCCCGCCCGACGGTGCATCACCCGGGCGCGGGCGTCCGTCAGCAGCACGCTGACCCTGGTGCCGGTCAGTTGCTCGTGCAACCGGTCGAGGACGGGGAGTGAAGCCAGCAGCAGCCGCTCCTCGCTGTCCAGATCCGGGTCGTAGGAGAGCTCCGTCCGCTCCACGGTGAGCCCGGTCGCCTGACAGCGCTCCCAGGACGCGACGATCCGGGCGCGCACCTCCGCCGCCGCCATGCCGTCGGCGAGAAAGCGGTTGCGTGCCTCCGCCGATCTTCGGTCCGACGCCCAGGGGGCTCCCGGCTGGCGCGAACTGGCCGAACTCCCCATGACGGCACCCTCCCGCGCCGGGCCCCGGTCCGGTCCAGGCCCTCCTGTCGAGCCGTGGCCGACTCCCATTCGACGCTAGCCGCGTGACACAGCGGCCGAGGCAAGTCACCTCACAACCACTCGTAGGAGTGACCTTCGGCGAATTCCCGCACACGGCGGCGCCGCGGCGCGAATACTGACCGGAGCCCTTGTCGGCCGCCGCACGGACGCGGTTAATGGAGGCGTGAGGGCGACGGACAAGGCAGCGGAACTGACCGACAGTCAGCCCCGCGGACTGCGCGAGCGGCGGGTCGAGCTGGAGCGCGAGTGGGCCCGCTGGGCAGCCGGGCCCGGTGGTCGGGTCGCGTTGCGCACGGAGGTGGCCGAGTCCTGGGCGCGCAGCGGGGAGAGCGTGGACCGGTCCTGTGCGGAGGCCCCGGTCGGCGACGCGGACGCGGCGCAGTCGAGGTGGGCGCACTCGCAACTGCGCGGTCCGGTCAACGCCCTGGCCGAGGAGCTGCGGCGGATCGCGGACGACGCGGGCTTCGTCGCAGCGGTGACGGACGAGTCCGGCATGATCCTGTGGACCTGCGGCGGTCCGCTCATGCGGCGCCAGGCCGAGCGGGTCAACTTCGCGCCAGGCGGTCGTTGGGACGAGCAGGCGATGGGTACCAACGCGCTCTCGCTCGCGCTGCTGCGCGGGCAGGCGGCGACGGTCTTCTCCGCCGAGCACTATCTGTCCGCACTGCACGGCTGGGTCTGCTACTGCGCCCCGATCCGCGATCGGGCGGGGCGGGTCCTCGGGGTGCTGGATCTGTCCACCAGTTGGGACCGCTCGCACCCGCTGGCCCTGTCGACGGTCCGGCTGCTCGCGGCCGGGATCGAGGAGCGCCTGCGCGAGGACGGTGACACCGGCGCCTCGCCGGCGTGGACCGCGCCGCCGGTGCGCGACCCGTCGCAACGCCATGCGTCGTGCGACCTACGCCTCACCGCGCTCGGCGATGCCCCGCGCCTCGAGCGCGGCGGCGTCGAACTCCCGCTGCGGCCACGCCAGCTGGAGATCCTCACGCTGCTCGCGCTGGAGCCCGAGGGCTTCACCCCCGAGCGCCTGCACGACGCGCTCTACGGCGACCGATCCGTCTCCGGCTCCACCTTCAAGGCGGAGGTGTCGCATCTGCGCACCGCGCTCGGCGGCGGCATCGCCACCCGCCGCTACGCGCTGACGACGCCGCTTCGCTGCGACGCCACCGAGGTGGACGCCGCGCTGCAACGCGGCGACACCGCGACCGCCGTCGCCGCCTACACCGGCCCGCTGCTGCCCAGGTCGGAGGCGCCGGGCGTGGTGGAGTGGCGCGAACACCTGCACGTGGCGCTGCGCGAGGCGGCGCTCGCGGCCGTCGACCCGGCAGCGGCCCTGACCTTCGGCCGGCACGCCCGCTACGACAGCGCGCTGCACCGTCACGCGCTCGCCCTGTTGGACCCGCACGACGCCCGCCGCGGCATCGCCGCCGCCCGCCTGCGCGCCGCGCTGTCCTGACGCGCCTGATCTCCGCGAGCGAGTCACGCGCGATCGACGTGCACACCGCCGGCCGCTACGCCCGCGTGGTGACGGCGTAGCGGCCGGGGAGGAGACCGGGGACGGGGCCGGGATCGCGCTAACCCCGGTCGGCCCCGGTGGGCAGGGGCGGTTCGGCCTCGATGCGGGTGAGTTCGGCCTCGGTGAAGAGCCTGGAGCGGATCAGGAAGCGGACGCCCTCCGGCGCCTCGACCGAGAATCCGCTGCCGCGACCGGGCACCACGTCCACGGTGAGGTGGGTGTGCTGCCAGTAGACGTACTGGTCGGCGCTCATCCAGAACGGCGTGTCCTCGTCGACCCGCCCCAGCAACACGTCCTGCCCGCCGACCCGGAACTCGCCGCGCGGGTAGCACATCGGCGCGCTGCCGTCGCAGCAGCCGCCGGACTGATGGAACATCAGCGGACCGTGCCGGGCGGCCAGCCGCCGCAGGAGAGCGGCGGCCGACGCGGTGAGCTCCACCCTGCTTGTCGCGGGGCGCTGCTCCATCAGAAGAAGCCGAGCTTCTTGTCGGAGTAGCTGACCAGCAGGTTCTTGGTCTGCTGGTAGTGGTCGAGCATCATCTTGTGGTTCTCGCGCCCGATGCCGGACTTCTTGTAGCCACCGAACGCGGCGTGCGCGGGGTAGGCGTGGTAGCAGTTGGTCCAGACCCGGCCGGCCTTGATCCCGCGGCCGAGCCGGAAGGCGGTGTTGCCGTCCCTGGACCAGACGCCCGCGCCGAGGCCGTACAGGGTGTCGTTGGCGATCGCGAGGGCCTCCGCCTCGGTGTCGAAGGTGGTGACGGAGACGACCGGGCCGAAGATCTCCTCCTGGAAGATGCGCATGTCGTTGCGGCCCTTGAAGATGGTCGGCTCGATGTAGTAGCCGCCCTCCAGTCCGGCGACCTTGCGCGGCCCGCCGCCGGTGAGGATCTGCGCGCCTTCCTTGATGCCGATGTCCAGGTACGAAATGATCTTCTCGTACTGGTCGTTGCTGGCCTGCGCGCCGATCATCGTGGCCGGGTCGAGCGGGTCTCCGCCGACGATCGCCTCGGTACGGGCGATGCAACGGGCGATGAACTCCTCGTAGATGGAGGAGTGGATCAGCGCCCGGGACGGGCAGGTGCAGACCTCGCCTTGATTGAGGGCGAACATCACGAAGCCCTCGACAGCCTTGTCCAGGAAGTCGTCGTCGTGGGCCATCACGTCGGGCAGGAAGATGTTCGGGCTCTTGCCGCCCAGCTCCAGCGTGACGGGAATAATGTTCTCGGACGCGTACTGCATGATCAGCCGGCCGGTCGTGGTCTCACCGGTGAACGCCACCTTGGCGACGCGCGAGCTCGACGCGAGCGGCTTGCCCGCCTCGACGCCGAAGCCGTTGACGACGTTGACCACGCCCGGCGGCAGCAGATCGGCGATCAGTTCCATGACGACCAGGATGCTGACGGGGGTTTGCTCGGCCGGCTTGATGACCACGCAGTTGCCCGCCGCGAGCGCCGGGGCCAGCTTCCACGTCGCCATCAGGATCGGGAAGTTCCAGGGAATGATCTGCCCGACGACGCCGAGCGGCTCGTGCAGGTGATAGGCGACGGTGTCGGCGTCGATCTGCGAGATGCTGCCCTCCTGGGCCCGGATCGCGCCCGCGAAGTAGCGGAAGTGGTCCACGGCGAGGGGGATGTCGGCGGCGAGGGACTCACGCACCGGCTTCCCGTTCTCCCAGGTCTCGGTGACCGCCAGCATCTCGAGGTGCTGCTCGAGCCGGTCGGCGATCCTGTTGAGCACGGTGGCCCGCTCGGTCGGGGAGGTCCGGCCCCAGGCGTCGGCGGCGCGGTGGGCGGCGTCCAGCGCAAGCTCGATGTCGGGCGCGGTGGAGCGGGCGACCTGACAGAAGGTCTCGCCGGTCACCGGCGAGGGGTTGTCGAAGTAGCGTCCTTCGACGGGTGCGACGAAGTCGCCGCCGATGAAGTTGTCGTAACGGGGCTTGAAGGTGATGACGCTGCCCTCGGTCCCGGGCTGGGCGTAGACCATCGCGCGCTCCTCGTTGAGTACCCAGTGGTGCCGGACACTCTCGTCCGCCCAGGTTGGCAAAAGGTTGGCGCCGCACGTCACACCCTCAGGCTGAGCCGGCACAAGCCCCGTTCGACGCCGAGTGACTGCGTTAACTATTGACCGAGCGCATGGTCAGTTATAGCTTTCGCGACAACCCTGTGGGAAGGCCTACGGGATGTGTGGCAGGAGGCTGGAGATGGACGAGCGCGTGGAGTCTGAGACCGCGTCAAGCGCTGAGCCGGTACGCCGAGTGGATCGCCGGAGCTTTCTGGCCATCGCCGGGCTGACCACCGTGGGCGTCGCATGGGCGCTGAACAGCGGGGGTTCCCAGCCGGCGCGGGCCGCGACGCCGTCGTGCCCCTCGCCGTCCCCGACTGCGAGTGCCACCGGTGGGACCGGGGCGTTCGTGGTTCCGCTCGACAGCGTGAAGCACACCCGCACCTGGATGGCCTGGCCCGACAACGCGACCATCTGGAGCTCCAGTGGACGCAGGGGGAGCAGCACGCCCTCCCTGGCACAGATCCAGTCCAACATCGCGCGCGTCGCGAACACGATCGCGAAGTACGAGCCGGTCTTCATCCTCGCCAACCCTGCCAGCGTTGCCGCGGCGCAGCGTGCCTGCACGGCGGCCAACGTGACGGTGATCGGCTCGATCCCGGTGGACGACTGCTGGATGCGTGACTCAGGGCCCGTCTTCCGGACCAACGGTGCGGGCGGACTGGACGCCGTGGGCCTGAACTTCAACGGCTGGGGAAACCAGCAGACGCACGCCAACGACGCTCTGGTCGCCGGCCGGGTCGCGACCTACCTGGGCGTGAACTTCACCGCGGCCGGATTCGTGAGCGAGGGCGGCGCGATCGAGGCGGACGGGGCCGGCATGCTGATGGCCACCAAGAGCAGCATCATCGACCCGAACCGGAATCCGAACATGACGCAGGCCCAGCTGGAGACCGCCATGTGCGCGGCGTTCGGGGCATCGCAGGTGACCTGGTTCACCGGGATCTCCGGGCAGGACATCACCAACGACCACGTGGACTCCACCTCACGGCTCGTCGCCCCCGGCGTGGGCATCGTGCAGACGCCGAACCCGGCCGACCCGACCGACATCTGGGCCAACGACGAGATGGACCAGTACAACACCCTGTCGGCTGCGACCAACGCCCAGGGCGCGGCGATGCGGGTGACCAAGCTGCAGTCGCCCGACTACAACCTCATCCGACAGACCAGTACGAGCTTCGTCGACTCCTACGCCAACTACTACGTCTGCAACGGCGCGGTCATCTCGGCACAGTTCGGCGACGCGACGGCGGACGCCAACGCCAAGGCTGTGCTGACGAGCATGTTCCCCGGTCGGGTCATCGAGCAGATCAACATCGACTACATCGGCCTCGGCGGTGGCGGGATCCACTGCGTGACCCAGCCCGAGCCCGCACCCTAGTTGAGGCCTCTTTGGCCGACCAGGGTGTCAGCGGCGTGTCACATGCGATGGAGCGCCCGGACCCACTTGGGTCCGGGCGCTCCATCGTGTCTTCTCAAGCGGGCCGCTAAAGGAAGTAGAGCCGGTTCAGGGTGATCGAGTCGGCAGCCACTGCTTGGAGGGGGTCTCCGTCGAGGGTGACGAGGCCGGTGGTGGGGTTGACGTCGACGGAGCCGAGGCGGTGGTTGCGCAGCAGATCGGCGGGGCCGATGCCGCGGGTGTGGCGGACGGGGACGCGGCGGCGGCGGGTGGGGAGTTGGTCGCCGTTGTGGACGGCGGCGTTCGCGACGAAGGCGACGGAGATGTCGGCGGCGGTGGCGCCGAAGGAGCCGAACTGGGGGCCGAGGATGAGGGGTTCGCAGCGGTCGGTGGAGGCGTTGGGGTCGCCGGTGACGCCGTAGGCGGGGAAGCCGGACTTCAGGACGAGTTGTGGTTTGGCGCCGAAGTGGTCGGGTCGCCACAGGACGATGTCGGCGAGTTTGCCGGCCTCGATGGAGCCGATCTCGTGGGCGAGTCCGTGGGCGATGGCCGGGTTGATGGTGAGTTTGGCGATGTAGCGCAGGACGCGTTCGTTGTCGTCGCCGGAGGCGGTGGTGCCGAAGGAACCCTCGCCGTCGAGGGGTCCGAGTTCGTGTTTCATCTTCCCGGCCATGGCGAGGGTGCGGCGGACGGTTTCGCCGGCGCGGCCCATGCCCTGGGCGTCGGAGGAGGTGATGCCGATGACGCCGAGGTCGTGCAGGACGTCTTCGGCGCCCATGGTGCCGGCGCGGATGCGGTCGCGGGCCATGGCGGCGTCGCCGGGGAGGTCGACCTTGAGGTCGTGGGCGGAGACGATCATGCCGAAGTGTTCGCCGAGTGCGTCGCGGCCGAAGGGGAGGGTGGGGTTGGTGGAGGAGCCGATGACGTTGGGGACGCCGGCCATTTTGAGGACGTTGGGGACGTGTCCGCCGCCGCAGCCTTCGATGTGGAAGGCGTGGATGGTGCGGCCGTCCAGCGCGGCGAGGGTGTCCTGGACGGAGAGGCATTCGTTGAGGCCGTCGGTGTGGAGGGCGACCTGGACGTCGTGGTCTTCGGCGACGCGTAGGGCGGTGTCCAGGGCGCGGGTGTGGGCGCCCATGTCCTCGTGGACTTTGAAGCCGCTCGCGCCGCCTTCGGCGAGGGCTTCGATGAGGGGGGCGGGGTCGGAGGAGGAGCCGCGGGCGAGGAAGCCGATGTTGACGGGCCAGGCGTCGAAGGCGTTGAAGGCGTGGCGCAGTGCCCAGGGGGAGTTGACGCCGACGCCCCAGACGGGGCCGAATTCCTGGCCGATGATGGTGGTGACGCCGGAGGCCAGGGACGCTTCCATGATGCGGGGGGAGAGGAGGTGGACGTGGGTGTCGATGGCGCCGGCGGTGGCGATGAGGCCCTCGCCGGAGACGATCGTGGTGCCGGTGCCGACGACGACCTGGACGCCGTCGAGGGTGTCGGGGTTGCCCGCGCGGCCGATGGCGTGGATGCGGCCCTCGCGGATGCCGATGCTGGTTTTGCGGATCCCGGCGACGGCGTCGATGACCAGTACGTTGGAGATGACGACGTCGCAGGTGTCGCGGACGGCGGCGGCTTTGAGGTGGATGCCGTCGCGGGCGGTTTTGCCGAAGCCGGCCAGGAATTCTTCGCCGGGGTGCTGGGAGTCGGCTTCGACGCGGACGATCAGCCCGGTGTCGCCGAGGCGGATTCGGTCGCCGGCGCGGGGGCCGTGGACGGCGATGTAGTCGTGCGGGTCGATCGGGCCCGCCGGGACGACGGGACCCGGGCGGCCGTGACAGCCCGCCGCGTCGAAGATGCTGCCGCTCACGGGGAGTCCTCCTGCTGGAAGTGGGTCAGGTAGCCGCAGGCGCGGGCTTTGGCCAGGGCCTGCTCGCGGGCGCCGGGGGCGTCGAGGGGGCCGTCGACCAGGCCGGCGAAGCCGATCGCGATCCGCTCGCCGCCGATCGGCAGCAGGCCGACCTCGACCACCGCGCCCGCGTCGAAGCGGACCGAGGAGCCGGCCGGGACCGCGAGCCGCATCCCGAAGGCCGCCGCACGGTCGAACGCGAGCCGCGGGTTGGCCTCGAAGAAGTGGAAATGCGACGTCACCGTCACCGGCACCGGCGCCGTGTTCCGCACCGGCAGCACCACCGCCGGCTCGGCCGCCTCATACCCCTCGCCCGCGCCCGGCAACGCCGCGCCCGGAGCCTCCGCGCCGAGCGAACCCGCCCCCCGGAACGGGTCGTCGATCACACACAGCCGCGTCCCGTCGTCGAACACCGCCTCCACCTGCAACGAGGTCACCACATCCACCACACCCGGCAACACCTCATCGGCCGAGAGCACGCTGCGCCCGGCCGCGATCGCGTCCGCCAACCGCGCACCGTCACGCGCCGCCTCGCACACGGTGTCCGCGATCAGCGCCGTCGCCTCCGGCACATTCAGCCGCACGCCACGCGCACGCCGGGCGCGCGCCAACTCTGCCGCCGTGAACAACAGCAGCCGGTCCCGCTCAGTGGGTGTCAATCGCATGGACAGAGCCTTATCTGGAAAGGGAAGGACGTTCGCGGGCGCAGGCGGCCCGGAAGGGCACGCACCCGGTCAGCTTGGCATCGACTGAAAATTCAGTCAACCGCGCATGTCGAGACTTCGCTGGTCATGGACGCGCGAGCTCGACGGCGATGGCTTCCTTGAGCAGCCTCCGGGCGTGCTCCAGGGGGAGGGAGCCGCTGAGCCAGCGCACACTGAGCCCCTCGAGGAGGGCGGTCAGGCGTTCGGCCGCCGCAGCGTGGGCGGGTGCGGTGCCGGTGGGACGGGCGCGGCCGATCAGGTCGGCGGTCTCGTGCACCCAGGTGAGCGTGGCCTTGGCCAGGTCCTCGCGCAGCTCCGGTTCGAAGATCGCGCTGGCGCGCAACTCTCCCCAAGCGGTGCTGTTCTCGCGGACCTCGGGGGTGTCCTGCAGCTCGAGGAGCAGGGCCTGTTCGAGGTCGCTCCGGGGGTCGACGTCGACGTTCGCGTCCCGTTCGGCGGTGTAGCGGTCCGCCCTGTCGTTGATGAACTCCAGGGTGCGGCGCAGGATGCCGGCGCGGTCGTTGAAGTGGTAATAGATCAGCGAGGTGGAGACGCCCGCTTCTTTCGCGAGCTCTTCCACGCGCAGGCCGCGTACGCCCCGACGTGCGATGACGCGTGTGGCGGCCCTGAGTATCTCTGTTCGACGGTCTGACACAAGCCCACACCCTACGTGACCGGTCCTTCATCCTGACTGGTCTTTCAGAATGCCAGAGCTGACCCGCCCGTAGGAGGGGCGCACGTCCACTGGTGCGGGCACCTTCTTGCCGTATGTCCGCTATGGGTCGAGATTCCTTCGCCGAGAATTTGCCTCGCGACGTATTGACTGAAGTTTCAGTTCGGTGGAGTATTCGTGGCACCCAGCCCCTCCCTTCGAGATCGAGGGGGTCCGGCGACGCATCTGACGACGCGGGAGAAGACCGTTCCGATGCCGCCCTGTCCTGGGGTCCAGACTCACTGATCGAGCAAGAGAAGAGCCGTTATGAGTTTCCGTATGCCGGCCGAGTGGACCGAGCATGAGCGCTGCTTGATGGCGTGGCCTACGCGGCCCGAACTCTGGGGCGAGGGACTGGACGAGGCCCGGCGGGAGTACGCGCGGGTCGCCCAGGCGGTCGCCGCGTTCGAGCCGGTCACCATGGTCGCCTGCCCGGGGCAGGGCGAGGAGGCGCGCCGGCTGTGCGGCGAGAGCGTCGAGGTCGTGGAGCTGCCGATCGATGACTCGTGGTTCCGTGACTCCGGCCCGATCTTCGTGCTCGGCGCCGACGGCGAGCGCGCCGGGGTGGACTTCCGCTTCAACGCGTGGGGCGAGAAGCACCACCCCTGGGACACCGACGACAAGGTCTCCGCCGCGCTTCTGGAGCACTTCGAGGTCCCGCGCATCGCCTCCTCGATGATCCTCGAAGGCGGCGCGATCACGGTCGACGGTGAGGGCACGCTGATCACCACCGAACAGTGCCTACTGCACCCGAACCGCAACCCCGGCCTGACGCGTGACGAGATCGAGGCCGAGCTCAAGGCCAAGCTCGGTGTCGCCACCGTCGTCTGGCTGCCCTACGGCGGCCTGCTCGACACCGAGACCGACGGCCACGTCGACGGTGTCTGCGCCTTCGTCGCTCCCGGCAAGGTGGTCGTCCAGCTTCCCAGCGACCCTGCGCATCCCGACTACCAGCGGATGCGCGACAACCGTGCCGTGCTGGAGTCAGCGGTCGACGCGCGCGGGCGAAAGCTGGAGATCATCGACCTTCCGCAGAGTGCATTCGTGCAGGTCGACGGCGTGGAGACGGAGGTGGGCTACCTCAACTTCTACATCGCCAACGGTGGGGTCGTCGTCCCCGTGGCCGACGTGGCCGAGGACGAAGGCGCGCTCGCCGTCATCGCCGCCGCGTTCCCCGGGCGCAAGGTCGTCGGAGTCCGTTCCCGGATGATCGCCTACGGCGGTGGCGGCGTCCACTGCATCACGCAGCAGGTGCCCGCCGCACGCCCGGCCGTGTGACGCAGAGCCACAACAGGTCCCTCCCGTCGGGGTTGTCGCTGCACAGCCCCGGCACCCCTGCCCACTGACTCAGCTCGTCGCCATCCCCCGTCGTTGCGCATGGAAGAGAGAGCACCGATGTCACACACCCTCCCCACGCCCGAAGGCGGCAGAGCCCCCGGCAGCAGATCCCGCCGACTCGGCGCGGCGTGCGCGGTCGCGGCTGCGCTCGGCCTGCTGGCCGCCGCCTGTTCCGGACCGCCCAGCACCGGACACACCTCCAACACCGACGCGTTCAAGCTCTCGGCCGACACCCCCGCCGCCACAGGCGACCTCACCTCTTTCACGTGGGCGTCTTACGCGGAGCCGCTGACGCTGGACTACGCGATGGCCTTCGACTACCCGTCGAACACCATCCTGTCCAACGTCTGCGAGAGCCTGATGAAGTGGACCCCGCAGCTGACGGAGGTTCCGGGCCTGGCGCAGCAGGCGTCCAACCCGAACCCGACCACCTGGGTCTACGACCTGCGGCCCGGTGTGCACTTCCACGACGGCAGCGTGATGACCGCCGACGACGTGGTCTACAGCCTCGGCCGACAGACGGACCCCAAGGTCGGCGCCGCGTGGGCGAGCGTCTTCCAGAACGTCGGCTCGATCAGCAGGACCGGCCCGCTGCAGGTCACGGTGAAGCTGAAGTCCCCGGACGCGCTGTTCCCCCAGTACATGGCCACGGCCGCAGGCGTCGTCGCGAGCGAGAAGGCGATCAAGGCCGCGGGAGCGAACTGGGGAACCGGCAGCCTGGACTGCACCGGGCCGTTCAAGCTCGGTGCCTGGAACAAAGGGCAGTCGGTCGAACTCGACCGCTTCGACGGCTACTGGGGCACCAAGGCCAAGTCGGGCAAGGTCGTCTTCGAGTTCCTGACCGACCCCTCAGCGCGCACCAACGCGATGCTCACCGGCTCGGTCGACGGTGGCTACCTGATCCCCACCGAGAGCTACCAGCGGCTGCGCGACAGTGGTGTGGGCACGCTCTACTTCGGTGACAGCCTCAGCACGGTCAACGTCAACGTCACCAACATGAAGGGCGTGCTGGGCGACGCCCGGGTGCGGCAGGCCCTCTCGCTGGCCCTGGACCGCGCCGGCTTCGTCAAGCAGGGACTGGCCGGCAACGGCAAGGTCACCGGCGCGCTGTCCGGCCGGACCGCGTGGACGGGCGCTTCCGCCGACACGCTCAAGACCGCCTTCGACGAGCTTCCCTCGACGCAGCCGGACCTGGCCAAGGCCAAGGAGCTGATCAAGGAGGCGGGCGCCACCGGCAAGACGATCACCGTCGCCACCAGTGCGATCGGCCAGGACGTCTCCCTGATGGCTACCGCCGTGCAGGCGGCGGGGACCGAGATCGGCCTGAACGTCCAGGTGAAGACCATCGCGCCGAACGCCTTCTCGGCGCTCTTCACCGACCCCAAGGCCCGCGTGGGAATCGACCTGTTCCCCGAGACGTACTACCTGTCCGTCACCGACCCGATGGACCTGCTGGCCAACTTCCAGACCGGGAACTACCAGAACTACCCCGGCTACAGCAATCCCGCCTACGACAAGCTCGTCCGGCAGGCCACGGCCACCTACGACCGGGCGCAGCGGCTCGCGATCGAGGCGAAGCTGCAGCAGATCGCCGTGAACCAGAACCTGTGGATCCCGGCCGCCGAGTGGCCCACCGCCCTCTTCATGAACAAGCGGATCACCGGCGCGCCCACCACGGTCTCCTACCTCTACTACCCGTGGGCCGCTGACGTCGGGGCCGCGAGATGACCTTCGTACGCTTCGCCGCCCGACGGCTGGCGGAGATGGCGGCGACACTGCTCGCCGCCTCCTTCGTCATCTTCGGTGCGATGTACCTGGCCCCGGGGAACCCGGCGAGCTTCCTGCTCTCGGGCCGCTCCGCCTCCCCGGAGGCGCTGAAGGCGATCAACGACCAGTACCACCTGAACGATCCGTTCTGGGAGCAGTACCTGCGCTGGCTCGGCCAGGTCCTGCACGGCGACTTCGGCCGCTCCATCGAGTACCGCACGCCGGTCTCGACCCTGCTGGCCGCCAGGCTCCCCACCACGCTGCTGCTGGTGGCCATGGCGCTGGTCCTGGTCGTGACCGTCGGCCTGGCACTCGGCTGGATCGGCGCCGTGCGCGGCGGCGCGACCGACGGAGCGATCCTGGTCGGCACCACCCTGGCGGTCGGCACCCCCTCCTTCGTGGCGGCCGTCCTGCTGCAGGGCCTGTTCTCCGTCAAACTCGGGTGGTTCCCCAGCAGCGGCAGCGGCGCCGGGTTCACGCAGATGCTGTGGCATCTCACGCTGCCCGCGATCGCGCTGGCGCTCTACCTGATCGGGATGCTGGCCAGGGTCACCCGCAGCGCGATGCTGGAGGCCATGGGCCACGAGCACGTCACCGTGGCCCGCAGCCGCGGTGTGCCGGAGCGTCAGGTGATCCGCCGTCACGTGTTCCGCAACACGCAGGGCACCGTGCTCACCATGGGCGGACTGATCGTCTCCACCCTGCTCATCTGCACCGTCCTGGTCGAAACGGCTTTCAGCGTCAACGGCATCGGCCAACTGCTGGACCTGTCCACGACCACCAAGGACTTCCCCGTCGTGCAGGCAATCTCCCTGATCATCGTCGGGATCTTCATGACCGTGAACCTCATCGTCGACCTGCTGCTCCCGCTGATCGACCCCCGGGTGGCCCTCGGCACGAGAGGGGCGGGCGCATGACCACCGAACTCGTCCGCAGGCCGGGCCTCGCCCGGATCAGACTGTCCCGAACCAAGCCGGGCCGCTCCTGGCTCTACCTGCTCTGCCTGGGCTTCCTCGTACTGATCGTGCTGCTGGCGCTGCTCGCCCCGTGGCTCTCCCCGCACGACTCCAACGCGGTGGACCTCGGCAACGCGCTGGCCGGGCCCTCCGGCGTGCACCCGCTGGGCGTCGACGGTTCGGGGCGCGACACCGCGTCCCGGCTGATCACCGGCGCCCGCACTTCGCTGCTCGGCCCGCTCGGTGTGGTGCTGTTCTCCACTGTCGCCGGTGTCGCGGTGGGCCTCGCGGCCGGCTGGCGGGGCGGCTGGCTGGACTCCCTGCTCTCCCGCAGCACCGAGCTGATCTTCGCCTTCCCCGGGCTGCTGCTCGCGATCCTCATCGTCTCTATCTACGGCGAAGGGCTGACCGCCCCGGTTGTCGCGCTGGGCGTGGCGTACCTGCCGTACGTCAGCAGGCTCACCCGTTCCCTGGTGCTCGCCGAACGCGAGCGTCCCTATGTCGAGGCCTACCGCGTCCAGGGGCACTCCGGCCTGCAGATCTGCCTGCGGCATGTGCTCCCCAACATCGCGCCGGTGGTGCTGGCCCAGTCCACGATCAACTTCGGGTACGCCCTGATCGACCTGGCCGGTCTGTCGTTCCTCGGCCTCGGCGTCCCCGCGCTGACCCCTGACTGGGGCCGGATGGTCTTCGACGGCGAGACCGCCATCCAGAGCGGCTACCCGCTCTCGGCGATCCTGCCCTGCGTCATGATCGTGCTGACGGTCGTCGCCTTCAACGTCGTCGGCGAGCGCTGGGCCGACCAGGTCGCCAGGAGGGACCGATGAACACCCCGACGACTGTCCCGACGAACGTCCCGACGAGTGCCGCGGCGAACGTGCCCGCTCTCGACATCCAGGGCCTGCACCTGCGTCTGCCGGGCACGGCACGCCCGGTCCTCGCCGGCGTCGACCTCACTGTCGCCGCCAGGGAGACCGTCGCCCTGGTCGGCGAGTCCGGCTCGGGAAAGACCCTCACCTCCCGCAGCGCGCTGCGCCTGCTCCCGTTGAAGGCCACCACCCAGGGCGCCGTGCGGGTCGCGGGCGAGGACGTCCTGACCATGAACCCGGACCAGCTGCGCCGCCTGCGCACCCACACCGCGGCGATGATCTTCCAGGACCCCCGGGCCGCCATCAACCCGCTGCGCCGCGTCGGCGACTTCCTCACCGAGAGCCTGCGCCTGAACGCCGGCGCGAGCGCCGCCGAGGCCACCGCGCGTGCCACGCGGATGCTCGAAGCCGTCGGACTCAGCGCAGGCGCGCTGCGCCAGTACCCCGGCCAGCTCTCCGGCGGCATGCTGCAACGCGTCATGATCGCCGCCGCGCTGATGGGCGACCCCGCCCTGATCCTGGCCGACGAGCCGACGACCGCGCTCGACGTCACCACCCAGGCCGAGGTCGTCGGCCTCCTCGACGACCTGCGCGAACAGTTCGGCACCGGGCTGCTCTTCGTCACCCACGATCTCGGCCTGGCCGCCGCCATCAGCGATCGGGTGTACGTCATGTACGCAGGCCGGATCGCCGAGACCGGTCCCGCCGACGCCCTGTTCAACCGCCCGCGCCACCCCTACACGGCCGCGCTGCTCAACTCCACCCCGCGCCCGGAGGCGCCCCAGGGCCGGCTCGCCGCGATCGAGGGCCAACCGCCGAGCATCCAGGAAGAACTGACGGGTTGCCCGTTCGCCCCGCGCTGCCGCTTCGCAACCGAGATCTGCACCGAACGGATGCCCGAGCAACTGCCGGTTCCGGACGAGCCGTCCCACCTCGTCGCCTGCCACCACAGCGACCAGCTCGCAGGGAGCCTGATCGATGCGTGAGACCAACCCGCAGCCGGCGCCGACAGCCGGCGCCACCATCCTGGAAGTCAGCGGACTGTGCCGCTCCTTCGGCAGCGTCAAGGCCGTCGACGATGTGTCGTTCAGTCTGTCCGCAGGCATGTCCCTGGGCATCGTCGGGGAGTCGGGCTCGGGCAAGACCACCACGGCCCGGATCGTCGTCGGCCTGGAGCGAGCCGACACCGGCCAGGTCCTGGTGCAGGGCCAGGACCGCACGGCCCGGCACGCCGGACGCGGAAGGGCTCATCGGCTCGCGCGCGCCCGCGGGATCCAGATGGTCTTCCAGGACCCCTACCTCTCCCTCGACCCGCGCACCACCGTCGAGGCCGTACTGCGCGAGACGCTGCGCCTTCACTTCCCCAAGGCCGACCACACCGGCCGGATCGCCGAGCTGCTGGGGCAGGTCGGACTCGGGCCCCGCGAAGCGGCAGCATTGCCCCGCCGGCTCTCGGGCGGACAGCGTCAGCGCGTCGCGATCGCACGGGCGCTGGCCGTCGAACCGGCGGTTCTCGTCCTGGACGAGGCCGTGGCGGCACTCGACGTCTCTGTCCAGGCCCAGATCCTCAACCTGCTGGCCGACATCCGCGAACAGACCGGCATCGGTTACCTGTTCATCACCCACGACCTGGGCGTGGTGCGCTGCGTCACCGACGACGTCATCGTCATGCGCAACGGCCGCGTCGTCGAGTCCGGGCCCACGGCCCAGATCCTGGCCGAGCCTCAGCACCCCTACACCCGGCTGCTGCTGGACTCCGTCCCCCGCCCCGGCTGGGACCCGCGGCACATCGCCGCAGCCCGCAGGGCGCTGTAGGCCGACCGGCGAATGGCGGGTAGGGGAGTGCGCGGGTCTCAGTGCAACTACGCGTTCGAGGCACCCGCCGCAAGCCCGCGGACGAGGGTCCGCATCACCGAGGGGGCATCGACGTCGGCATCCAGTGACTGGATCGCGGCAAGGCCGTCCGCCGCCGAGGCCAGGGCCTCGCCCAGCGGCCGGGGATCCAGGCCGCCGCCGAGCTCGTCGGCCAGCGTCTGGAAGAGCGCGACGAAGCAGGACCGCCACAGCCGGTACTCGGCCTCCAGGCTCTCCCGCACGCGGTCGTCGTTGAGGGCGAACCAGTGCAGGGAGGAGTGGAGCCTGGACAGGTCCGCGGCCTCCGGCTTGGTCAGCAGCGCGATCACCCGGTCGGCGCGCTGCTCGAAGGTTCCGGGGGAGTCCACGGCGTCCTGGAGGGGAGCGATCCACTCCGGCCGGATGTCCTCGATGACAGCGACGATGAGGTCGGTGCGGTTCGCGAAGTGGTAGTGACACATGCCGTGGGTCACGCCGCTCAGCGCGGCGACGTTGCGGGTCGTGAAGGGTGCGAGACCGTCCCCGGCCAGCAGGTTCCTGGCGGCGGCGATCAGCCGGGCGCGGGTCTGCTCGCCCTTCGCCGACTGCCGCGGCTTGGCGGCGCGGATCACGCCGCCCGGCTCCGGATTCGGCGCGGGGTCACTGGGTCGAACATCCTTCGAGCGCGTAGCCACGCCCCAACTCTAACCACCTGGCCCGGCGCCCTGGGGCGATCTCCGACGTCGATGCGGGTCCCGCCGGACCGGCAACCGCCCGGTGCGGCGCGGGCAGGTCGTCTGTGGCGGGGTCAAGGCCGTCTGTTGCAGCAGAGTTGACGTCCCGTCACATTCGATGACTTCGCTGCGCAAGGCATTGACCGAGCGCATGGTCAGTTATAGCTTTCCCCTCGTGAACGCAGACCCACCGATGCTTCGAGGGAGGTCCCAGATGAGTGAGCACGACTTCGCATCGCCCGGCCCGTCAGACATTCCGGCCGCGCGAGCGCTCGACAGGAGGCGGTTCCTGGCCGCAGCGGGTGTGACGGCGGCAGGCGCTGCCGGCACCGCGTGGATGGCGAGCACCGGCACGGCCCTGGCCGCGGGGCGAACAGCGGCCAGGCCGCCCAGGCCGGCCACCGGGTCGGTGGCTGCCGCCACCTCGGGCTTCGCGGTTCCGGTGGACACCGTGCGGCACACCCGCACCTGGATGGCCTGGCCGGACAGCACGGCGATCTACGGGCGAAAGCTGTCCGGCATGCAGTCGAACATCGCGCGGATCGCGAACACGATCGCGAAGTACGAGCCGGTCTACGTCCTCGCGAACGCGGCGAGCGTCACGGCGGCGAAGCGGGCGTGCTACGCGGCGAACGTCACGGTGATCGGGTCGATTCCCGTGGACGACTGCTGGATACGCGACTCGGGGCCCGTCTTCCGCACCAACGGCGCGGGTGGTCTCGACGCGGTGGGCCTGAACTTCAACGGCTGGGGAAACCAGCAGGCCCACGCGCACGACGCGCTTGTGGCAGGCCGCGTCGCGGCGTACCTCGGGCTGAACTTCACCGCGGCGGGGCTGGTCAGCGAGGGCGGGGCGATCGAGACCGACGGGGCCGGGACGTTGATGGCCACAAAGAGCAGCATCATCGACCCGAACCGCAACCCGAACCTGACCCAGGCACAGATCGAGGCCGCGATGTGCGCGGCCCACGGGGCCTCGAAGGTGATCTGGTTCACCGGCATCTCGGGGCAGGACATCACCAACGATCACGTGGACGCCACGTCGCGGTTCCTGGCGGCCGGCGCGGGTGTGGTGCAGACGCCGAATCCGGCCGACCCGAGCGACATCTGGTCCAATGACGAGCAGCAGCAGTACGACACCCTGTCCGCTTCGACGGACGCCCAGGGCGCCGCGATCCAGGTGACCAAGCTGCAGTCGCCGGACTACAACCTGATCCGCCAGACCAGCGTCAACTTCGTCGACTCCTACGCCAACTACTACGTGTGCAACGGTGCCGTCATCTCGGCCCAGTTCGGCGACAGTCGCGGCGACGCCAATGCCAAGGCGGTGCTGACCGGCCTCTTCCCGGGGCGGGTCATCGAGCAGCTCAATATCGACAACATCGGCAACCAGGGCGGCGGCATCCACTGCGTCACCCAGCAGCAGCCCGCCCCGTAACCAAGCCGGCGGGGGACGTCAGGCGGCGGGCTTGCCGGGCTGGTCGTGGGTGGAGCAGTGGATCCCGCCGCCGCCGGAGGCGATGGTGTCGATCTTCACCGGGACGATGTCGCGGCCGGGGAAGTGGTCCGCGAGCATCTGCTTGGCACGGTCGTCGGCCTTGGCGTCGCCGAACTTGGGCATGAACACCGCCTTGTCGCCGATGTAGAAGTTGACGTAGGGGGAGACGAACGCCTTGCCGGTGCCGGTCATCTGGTCGGGGTCGGGCTGCGGCAAGTCGATGATCTGCAGGGACTTGCCGCGGGCGTCGGTGGCGCTCTGCAGCACGCCCCTGGCCTGGTCGGCCGAGCGCGACCAGACGTCCGGCGGCGTCCCGGGGAACGCCTGGTCCAGGAGGACGACCCCGGGCGCGACGAACCGCACGAGTGAGTCGACGTGGGCGTCGGTGATGTCCGCGCCGCGTACGCCGGCCAGCCAGATGATCTTCTGGACGCCCAGCACCTTGATGAGCTCGGCCTCGATGTCGTCACGGGACCAGCCCGGATTGCGGTTGTCGTTGACGATCGCGCTCTCCGTGATCATTACGGTGCCCAGGCCGTCGCTCTCGAAGGAGCCGCCCTCGGCGACGAGCTGCGTCCGAATGCGCGGGATGCCGTACTTGGCCAGGACGGCGGCGGCGACCTTGGCGTCGTCGTCGTGCGGGTTCTGCTTGTTGCCCCACCCGTTGAAGTTGAAGTCGACGCCCTTGAGCGTGCCCGCCTCCTCCACGAACACCGGCACCGTGTCCCGGGCCCAGGAGTCGTCCACGGGGATCGGCACGACCTCGACATCGGCGCCGCAGGCCTGCTGCGCCTGGTCCACCTGATCGGGCCGGGCCAGCAGGACCACGGCCTCGTAGCCGGCGATCGCCCGGGCCAGACCGGCGACGTCCGCGCGGACGGCGGGCAACTGTTCGCCCCAGATGGACTCCTGCGCCGGCCAGGCCATGAACGTGCGGGTGTGGCTCTCCCACTCGGCGCCGAGCCGACGGCCCGTTGCCGCGCCCTGCCCCGACGTGGTCGGCGCGGCGGAGGCGGCGGAGGAGGACTGGTCGGAGCTCGCGCCACCAGTGCCGGAGCAGGCCGTGGCTCCGAAGGCCAGCGCTCCGGCGCCGGCGAGGGACTGCAGCATGGTGCGGCGAGACAGGGAGAGTGGTGGCACTTGTTGCTCCGACACATGGGACACTGTAACTTTGACTAAAAATTCAGTCAAGTCGGTAGAGCTGAATGGCCGCTGCCGGCGGGCGGTGGTTGGCCTGCTGCCGCCACAGGGGGCTGCTCGGGATGGGCGATCAGGCGCTCCGGGCCGCGCGCATGGCGGCCACCCGTCGAGAGTGGCCGCCATGCGGAGTCACGGCGGGGGGTGCGCTGGGGGGAGGCGGAGCGGAGAGGATCAGGGCAGCACGCGTTCGACCGCCGCCGCGCCGTACTTCGCGATGTCCTTGCGTGCCTTCTCGATCAGCTCCGGTGTGGGCTCCCGGCCGCTCGCGCGGACCAGGTCCTCCGGGTCGATCGGGTGCTCGGACCCGGTGTGGAGCAGTCGGTCCGGAGTGGGTCGTGACTCGTCCTCGGGCTGGGACATCTGGTACCTCCTGGCCGGTGCGTGCGCGTCGTCCTACTCCCTGCACTGTAGGCCGATGCCGCCCCGCCTGCACGCCGCCGCTCTGCCCGGTTCTAGTCACCCTTCGGGCCTACGCTGGGTGCATGTGCCGATCCATCAAGACCCTCCGTGCCCCGGTCACGCCCGACCCGCAGGAGGCCGACATCCACGCGGCCGCGCTGCAGTACGTGCGCAAGATCTCCGGCTTCCGCGCCCCGGCGGCGCACAACCGGGAGGCCTTCGACGAGGCGGTCGAGGCCGTGGCCGCGGCGACCCGGGAACTGCTCGACACCCTCGTGGTCCGTGGCGCGCACGCACACTCTCATGAGCATCCGCACGAGCACGAGCACGTGCATGCCGCAGAGGCTCCGGCCTGACGCTCCGGAGCCCCGCTCCGCCGTGCGGCTCAGACCGCGCCGGCCTGCGTCTGCTGCTCGCGGTGCTTGATGTGCGAGTCCGGGCCGGGAAAGAAGATGCTGACCTTGCCCGTGTGCGCCCAGCGCACGTCGTACGGCGGAGTGCCGTCCGGGTGGTGCAGCGCGACGATCTCGCCGTCCCGCCGGGGCGTGCCTTCCTTGGTGCCCTCAACGACGACCAGGTCTCCGATGACCGCCTGCATGGCCGCCTCCTCTACGCTGTCGTGGGATGCGATGCCTCTCCTCTCAGGGGATCACGCCTGCTCGGTCGCGTCCAGAGCCGCCGGGCGGCGAGTTCCCGCAGGCGCCGCCGCGTCGGACGGCCCGAGCGGGCGGCCGCCGACGCCGCTGCCGCCGTTCGCGTGCCACCAGCCGTCGAAAGCGCGCTGGTCCATGGCGGCCCAGTCCGGGGTCTGCTGCACATGGGCCCGCCCGAGGCTGCGGCCAAGCTCGAGGATCGCTCGGCCGACCGGGGCCCGTTCCGCGTCGTAGGCGGCCAGCCCCTCGGCCAGGCTGCCGGCCGCGCCCAGCGCCCGCCCCAGCACGGTCGCGTCCTGCAGCGCCTTGAGCGCGCCGCTCCCCGTGTGGGGGCGGGCGATCGCCGCCGCGTCGCCGAGCAGGACGAGGCGGCCGCGGGCGTAGTGCGGTGCGGCCATGTCGTAGATGGGCTGCAGCAGCGTGGCGTCCTTGGGCGTGCCGAGGACGAGGTCGCGCCAGTAGCCGGGGAAGTGGCGCTCGACCAGTTCGTGCTGGTAGCCCGTCATCGCCTCGGTGAGCGCCCGCGAGGGCGGGATGACGGGGTCCGCCAGTGCGCTCGTCGCCTCGGCGGGCGGAGTGGCGTAGAAGACCCAGTTGACCTGCGGTTCTCCGATGGATCCCGGAATCCGGTAGGCGATCATGTGGCCGCCGGGGAAGACGACCGTGGTCGCGTCCGGCGCGGCGAAGGCGGAGCCGGGCTCGGGCAGTTGCCGGGCGGACAGCGTGCCGCGCCAGGCCACGTAGCCGCCGTAGCGGGCGGCGGACGCAGCGGCCGGCAGCATCGCGGCGCGCACCACCGAGCGGTAGCCGTCGGCACCGACGACCAGGTCGAAGCGCTCCTCCCGGCCGTCCGGCAGGATGATCCGCGCACCGTCGGGTTCCGGCAGGACCTGGGTGACCGCCGCGCCGGAGCGGTAGTCCACGGCGTCCGGCAGGCGGCGGTGCAGCTCCTGCCAGAGCGAACCCCAGTTGTAGGAGCGGTAGGGGAACGGCAGCGCGGCGATCCCGCGCCCGGCGCGGGCGTCGCCGGAACGCACCACCCAGGGCCTTCGGGTCAGTTGCACCCAGGGCATCGCGGCGTCGAGGTACCCGGCGGCCTCCAGTTCGGCGTAGCGCTCGTTCTGGATCGCCAGGCCCACGCCCCGGTCCTGGAGCCGTCCGCGCGCCCGCTCGAAGACCACGACTTCACCCGCGCCGGCCCGCACCAGCGCCCGCGCCGCGGCGCAGCCCGCGATGCTGCCGCCGACGACGGCCACCCTTTGCCCCTGCACGCGTCCCCCTCGATCCCGCTGTGTGCAGCCCGCCCCTTGCCGGACGAGTATCTCAGCTGGGTCAGCCGAGAGTGCGGGCGAGACGCCCTTCCAGAAGGAGCAGTAGGGCACCGAGTCCGTCGGCGAGTTCGGCCCGCGCATCGGGTGCGATGCCCGCCAACAGCGAGCGTTCGAGCTCGAGTTGGGCGGGCAGGGCCCGGTCGGCCAGCTCCCGTCCGGCGTCGGTGAGGGAGAGGCGGGCGACCCGCCGGTCGCGACTGTCGGTCTGCCGCTCGACCAGGCCCCGTTCCTCGAGCCCGCGCAGGCGCTTGGTGACGGCCGCGCCCGAGGCGAAGGTCTCGCGCACGAGCTCGCCCGGCGTGAGTGAACGGCCGGACCTGCGCAGCGTCCCGAGCAGGTCGAATTCGGCGCGGCTCAGGCCCTCGTGGCGCAACTGCGCATCGGCGGCCTGCTGAAGCAGTGCGGCGCATCGGTTGATCCGGCCGATGAGCGCGATGGGCTCGATGTCGAGGCCGGGGTGGACCGCCTGCCACTGCCGCATGATGCCCGCGACGATGTCCTCGGCCGGCTGCCCGCCCTCAGCGACCGGCTGTGCCGACGTGCTCATCTGCTGTACTCCCCACTGTTCAGCTGTTCGAGTACGCGGATGCCCTCGCGTTCCGCGCTCCTGACCCGCTCGGCAGGGGCCGGGCGCTGCCACCACTCCCCGGCATGTCCTTCGGCCGATTCTCGCAACTCGTGCAGCGTCTCGGCGACTTGCCCGCGCACCGGCTGATCGACGCCCGTGCCCGCGCCCGCGGCGAGGTGGGCGCGGGCCAGCGCCTGGGCGGTCTCGGCGCGGCACAGCGCCTGCGCGAGGCGGTCGCCGGCGCGGCGGTTGGTCACCAGCAGCGCGCTCAGCACGCCGAGTCCAGCGCCCAGCAACGTGTCCAGCCAGCGGTCGGCGACCAGCGTCCCGACCGGCCCACGGGCGCCGAGCGAGACCAGCAGCAGCGCCATCGGTGTGACGAACACCTGAGCCGCCCAGTAGTTGCGGGTGATCGTCGCCTCCGCGCCGACCTGGCAGGCGGCGATCACCAGCAGCGCGGCGAGCTCGGCGGACCGGGTCAACGGCACGGTCGCCGTGAACAGCGCGAGGCCGAGCAGGCTGCCGACGGTCCGCTGGAGCGCGCGCTGCCAGGAGACGCTGGTGTTGCTGCGGTGCACGGCCGCCGCCGTGACCACCGCCCAGTACGGATGGCCCACGCCCGCGGCCAGGGACGCCAGGCCCGCGAGCGCGCAGCCGAGACCGACCCGCGTCGCCAGCGGCAGCAGCGCCCGCGTGCCGCGCGGCGCGCGCGGGACCGCCAGCGCGAGCGCCGGTCCGTGCGCCTTCACCAGCGCGGGCGCGAGGCAGACCAGCCAGGCCACGGCCCCGCCCGCGAGCGTCAGCGCGACATGCGCGGGGACCTCGCCGAGCCGCTGCGGGACGAAGAAGGCGGAGGCGCTGACGAAGGTGAAGATGACGTTGCCGGGCGGCCCGAGGCGGGTGGCGTCGCAAATCAGCTTCTGCGCGGCTGCGACCAGTGCGGCGAGCAGCACCAGCACCGCCGTGGAGCGCACCTGCGACGCCGCGCCCAGTGCGACGGCCACGCTCGCCGTCATCCCGAGCACCACCCAGACCAGCGTCCGCGCCCGCTCCCGGTAGGGCAGCGCATGCGCGAACAGCGCGCACATCGTCCCTGCGGAGGTGTAGAGCACGAGGTCGAGCCGCCCGAGCGCGAGCAGCAGCACGTTCGGCGCCAGCGTCGCGACCGCGACACTCAGCGCCGGCCGGTGCCAGGGCCCGACGGCGGGCCGCAGTCGCAGTGTTCCGCGCAGTGGCAGCGGGTGGATCCGGGGGTGAGGGAGGGAGGAGGCGCCCATGGGAAAACCTTAGCAGGTATTTCACCAGTAAAATAAAAGCAGGGCAAAAAGGGTGACTAGGGGACGAAACAGACACTGCTCACTAGACTGGTGCGACAACCCGCTCTGGCTGACCAGGGCGGTCGCAAGCGCGTGGGAAGCGCGCGCGGAAGGGAGAGCCGCGATGGCCGCTCACCAGTCCAAGAAGTTGCGCCGGGGCGCCGAGGATCTGCTGCGCCGCACGGGGATGGCCAGCATGCCGGCCGGCGCCGAGTGGACGCCGATGCCCGGCGCCGGGTCGGCTGCCCCGATTGGCAACGGGCCCATGACCACGGCGTTCGCGCACCACGCGTCGGGCGAGAAGCGCGGGCGCGCCGGGTCGGCGCTGGCCGCCGCGCACGACCTGCTGCCCGGACACCGGCACCGTGGCGCCGAGCAGCACTCGGCGCTCAGCGGCGGGCGGTGACGTTCCGTAGCCGTTCGAGATGCGAGTGTGTCCGGCGGCTGCGACTGTGAGGTGGTGCGCCGACACTTTTGCTCGGTCTTGTGGCAGTTCAGTCCACGAGCACGGCGCCGCACCCCATTTGGGAGAGAACATCATGTCGAAGGTCAAGAACCAGCCGCGCAAGCAGAAGACGTCGCACGCGGCGGGCCGGACGGAACAGCAGCACGACAAGGCCGCGATGGCGGACGCGAAGGCGTCCATGCCGTCCGGCGGCCAGAGCATGCAGACGATGGGCATGCCTGACGCGCCGATGAAGCCGGCGCACAAGAAGGAGAAGCGCTTCGGTCACAACTGAGCCGCCGCGCTACCTGCCTGCCGGCCCGACCGCGTCCCCCGCGGCCGGGCCGGACGGCTGTCCGGCGGCTGCGCAGCGCGCCCCGCACCTCGACGGTCGTCGCGAGCCGGACGCCGATGCGGGCCAGGTCGTCGATGCGTTCGTCACGTGCCCGCGATCACCGCTCCGGCGAGGGCCTCGGAGCTGACCTCGGGGCCGACCCGCCCACCGGTCCGACGTCGTCAGGCCGGGGGCGCTGTCGTTGCCGACTCCAGGAGCTGCTTCAGGGCGGCCAGGTCCTTGACGTTCGCGCGGCGCATCGCGGTCGACATCATCCCGGCGCTGAGCCGGGCGAAGCCGGCCGGTTCACCGCGATTGCGCAGCGTCATCAGGGTGTGGTCGGCGTCGACGGCCTGCCAGGTGTAGCTCGTCTCCATCGGGAACGGGCCCTGGGCCGTCCGCATGACCAGTCGTTCGGCGGAGAGCTCGACGACCTCGTAGGTGTAGCTGAGGGTCCGGCCCAGGAAGCGCGCGACGAAGTCGAGCTTCGAGCCGACGGCCAGCGGGGGCTCCGTCCGCCAGCGGACGGAGTCGATGTTCGCGTACCACGTCGGTGCGTTCGACGGGTCTCCGGCGTAGGCGGCGACCTCGGCGCAGGGACGGGCGATCACGGTCTCGGTGACGACGTCGACGGCCACAGCGGGCTCCGTAAAGTGTGAGGCGGCAGCGGGACCAGGACAGCCAGCCTTCCGCATCGACGCCCACTCGGGCCTTCGGACACGCCCGGGTTCACCCTTCGACGGCGGCGTCGGCGCCCGCGAGGCGGCCCTCCGGACAGTCGTTGAGGCAGGAGTCGAGGAAGCGGTTGCGGAAGCGGCCTTCCGGGTCGTGGCGGCGCGCGAGGCGGACGAAGTCGCCGAGGCGGGGGAACGCGGTCGTCAGCTCCTCGGCCGGGCAGGCGGAGAGCTTGCCCCAGTGCGGGCGCGCGTCCAACGGCAGCAGCGCCGCTTCGACCTGCGCCAGCACCGGCTCGACGGCCGGGAGATCCGCGATCCAGGTGAAGTGGAAGGCGACGCTGTCGCGCCCGTAGGCAGGGCTCAGCCACAGGTCGTCGGCGGCGACTGTGCGGATCTCACCCACGTGCAGCACCGATGCCAGTCGGCCGCCCAGCTCGCGCAGGCGCGCGATCGCCTCGGCAGCGCGTCCGCGCGGCAGCAGGTACTCGGACTGGAGCTCGTCCCCGCGGCTCGGCGTGAACTCCGGCCGGAAATGCGGTAGGCGCTCGTGCCAGGGGCCCGGCACGCCCAGTTGCTCGGTGCAGGGATCGGCGGGGAGACCCGGGAGGGGGTGCTGTCCGGTGGTCGCGGGGACGGTGCCCGGGATCTCCGGCGGCGCGGGTCGGTCCGTCCGTTGCTTCAACCAGACCGCGGCCTCGTCCGAGCCCCAGGTGGTGAAGGCGCTGACACTGTAGGCGGAGCCGAAGACCTGCTCGAACTCCGCCTGTTCCGCGAGCCGCCGCAGCGGCAGCCCGAGCCGGACCCCCTGCGCCACCTCGAACGCGGGCTCGACGGCGAGCGTGAGCTCGGTGACGACGCCCAGCGCGCCGAGGGCGACCACAGCGCCGGGGAAGTCCTCCGGATCGGCTTCCCGGCTCAGCTCCCTCAGCTCCCCGTCCGCGCCGACCAGTTGCAGTGCGTGGACGGCCGAGCCGAGGCCCTGGTTCCCGTTCCCCGAGCCGTGGGTCCCGGTCGCGACGGCGCCGGCGACGGAGATGTGCGGCAGCGACGCCAGATTGGCCAGCGCCAGCCCGTTCCGCCACAGATGCTCCGCCACGGCGGCGTAACGCAGCCCGCCGCCCACCCGCACCGACCGCCGGTCCGCCGCCACGCGCAGGACCGGCGGCAGTGCCGCCGTGGAGACCAGATCGCCGTCGGTGTCCGCGATCCCGTTGAACGAGTGGCGACTCCCGAGCGCGCGCACCCGCGTGCCCGCGCGCACGATGTTCTGCAACTCGGCGACGGTGGTCGGCTCGTGGCGGCGCGCGGCGTTGTACACGACGTTGCCCGCCCAATTGGTCCACTGCGGATGCGGCGACATGGTGGCTCCGATGGTGTGATCGTTCACAATGCGCCGAGCGTGGCGCATGCGGAGGTGGTGGGACGTGGGCGAGGGACGGATGCGAGGGACGGATGCGAGACGGGTGCGGTTCAGCCGCGCGGCGCGGTGGTACTGCGGCGCAGGACCAGCTCCGGCGCGACCAGCACGCGGGGCCGGGTCCGGACGCCGTCCTCGATCTGTTCGACCAGAAGTTCCAGGCCGCGTCGGCCCAGTTCGCCGAAGTTCTGACGGACGGTCGTGAGCGGGGGAGTGAAGTACGAGGCCTCGGGGATGTCGTCGAACCCCGCAACGCTGATGTCGCCCGGGATGTCGCGACCGGCCTCGTGCAGCGCCCTGAGCAGCCCGAGCGCCATGTGGTCGTTGGCGCAGAACACCGCCGTGACCTCGGGATCCGTCGCCAGTTGCAGCCCGGCCTCGTAGCCGGACCGGGCGCTCCAGTCCCCGGCCAGGACCGGCGGCTCCGGTGCGCCGGCCTCCGCCAGTGTCGACCGCCAGCCCGCGACACGAGCCTGGGCGTCGAGCCAGCTCGACGGTCCGGCCACGTGGTGCACGGTGCGGTGGCCCAGGTCGAGGAGGTAGCGCGTCGCGGCGCGCGCCCCGGCCTCGTTGTCGACCGCGACGGCCGGCACCCGCGTCTGCGGCCCGGTCCCGACGGCCACCACCGGCACCTGGCTGCTCACCTGTGCCAGCGCGCCGACGGCGGAGGTCTGCGGCGCGATCACCAGCACGCCCTCGACCGCCTGGCCACGCAGCCGCTCCACCGCCTCCTGCACCGACCGGCTGTCGAGCGTGCGCACGCTCGCGATGCTGACGAAGTAGCCCGCGCTGCGTGCCGCCTGCTCGATCCCGTAGAGCATCGAGGCCGGACCGTAGAGCGTGGTGTCGAAGCTGACGACGCCGAGGGTCTGCGAGCGCTTGGTGACCAGGGTCCGGGCGGCGGAGTTGGGCCGGTAGTCCAGCTCCCTGATCGCCTGGAGCACCCGTTCCCTGGTCTCCTCCTTGACGTGCGGGCTGTCGTTGAGGACCCGGGACACCGTCTGGTGGGACACCCCGGCGAGCCGAGCGACATCGGCCATCACCGGCTTGCGGCCCGGTGTGGTCGTCTCCGCCGTCATGGTTGCTCCTCCGTCGCTCTGCCGCGATCTTCCGCTGTGCACTGAACGTTACCGTGCGGGATCTTCCGTCCTCCTTGTCTTTCTCGTATGTGGCCGCGGCAACGGGCTGAGCACGTCCGCGTCCGGCACGAAGCGGGGTACGGCAGCTGCGGCAGTCCGAGGTCAGGTCAGAAGGTCGTGCCCGCGGCGCAGGGTGCGGCTGATCCGGTCGAGCGTCGCATCGTCCCGTTCCACCGCAGGCAGGACCGGACCGTCCGACGTCCCCCAGCGCCGCGCCACCTCGTCGGCGGGCTCACCGGTCAGCAGCGCCGCGGCCTGCGCGGCCGCGCCCAGAGCGACGAGCTCCGGTGCGGTCGGCACCCGCACCGGGCGGCCAGAGAGGCGCAGCACCGTCTGCTGCCACGCCCGCCCGCGCGCCCCGCCGCCGATCAGCAGGATCGGCTGCGGCGCGGAGGTGCCCGTCTCGCCGCCCGCGCGCAGGACGTCGTCAAGCGCGGTGAGCAGGGCGTGTGCCGCGCCGTCGTACGCGGCTTGGAGCACCTGGCCGGGCGTGGTGTCGTGCCGCAGCCCGTGGACCAGGCCGCCGGCCGCCGGGAGGTTGGGAGTGCGCTCGCCGTCCAGATAGGGGAGCACGACGACGTCTCCGTCTCGCTCGACCGCCTCACGGTCCCGGCCGAGCAGCGCGGCGAAGCGGTCGACGGCGAGCGTGCAGTTGAGCGTGCACGCCAGTGGCAGCCAGCGGCCGAGCGCGTCGGCGAACCCCGCGACCGTGCCGGTGGGATCGGTCGGCCGCTGCCGGGCCACGGTGTAGACGGTCCCCGAGGTCCCGAGGCTCAGCACCGGCTGGCCGGGTCGCAGTCCGAGGCCCAGCGCGGCGGCGGCGTTGTCCCCGGTCCCGGTCGCGACCAGGACACCCGCGCGTAGCGGCCCGTCGGCGCGGGCGACCCCGGCCTGCGCGCCGGGCGCGAGGACGGGCGGCAGCGCGGCGCGGTCCAGGCCGACGTGCCGCAGGATCTCGTCGTCGTACCCGTCGGCCCCCCACCATCCGGTACCGGACGCGTCACCCCGGTCGGTGGCGGGCTCACCGGTCAGGCGCTCCGTCAGGTAGTCGTGCGGGAGCCGGATCGAGGTGACCCGGGCGGCGGCCTCGGGTTCGTTCTCGCACAGCCAGGCCCATTTGGCGACGGTGAAGGCCGCCGTCGGCACACTGCCGGTGCGCTGCGCCCAGGTCTTCGCCCCGCCGAGTTCGTCGACGAGCCGGGCAGCCTGCGATGCGGAGCGCACGTCGTTCCAGAGCAGCGCGGGCCGCACGGCCTCGCCGCGCTTGTCGAGGGCGACCAGCCCGTGCTGCTGCCCCGCTATGGAGACGGCCTCGGCGGTCTCGGCGTGGCCGGTGGCGCCGACTGCGGCGCTGAGGGCGTCCCACCAGACGCCGGGATCGCTCTCACGCCCGGCTCCCGCGGAGACGGTGTGCGGGGCCTGGCCCCGGCCGAGCACCTCGCCGGTCGCGACATCGACGGCGAGGGCCTTCGTCGACTGCGTCGAGCTGTCGATGCCGATCACCACGTGCCGTGTGGCCATGGGCGCGCTCCTTCTCCGGTTCCGGGGCTTCCGTTCGCTGCCACCGCATACTAATTTGTTTTTTGCCAATACGAATAGAGCCGTGGCAGCACCGAACGGAGCAGACCCATGACCGACCCGCTCGCCCCCACCCCTGCGCACAAGTTCACCTTCGGCCTGTGGACCGTGGGCTGGCAGGGTCGCGACCCCTTCGGTGACGCGACGCGCCCTGCCCTGGACCCCGTCGAGACCGTCCAGCGCCTCGCCGAGCTGGGCGCCTACGGCGTCACCTTCCACGACGACGACCTGATCCCCTTCGGCTCGACCGACGCCGAGCGGGAGGCGACGGTCAAGCGCTTCCGTGCGGCGCTCGACGCGAGCGGCCTGCGAGTGCCGATGGCGACGACCAATCTCTTCACGCACCCGGTCTTCAAGGACGGCGCGTTCACCGCGAACGACCGGGACGTGCGCAGGTACGCCCTGCGCAAGACGATCCGCAACATCGACCTGGCGGCCGAGCTCGGCGCGTCGGTCTACGTCGCCTGGGGCGGCCGCGAGGGCGCGGAATCGGGCGCGGCGAAGGACGTGCGGGTGGCCCTGGACCGGTTGAAGGAGGCGTTCGACCTGCTCGGCGAGTACGTCGAGACGCAGGGCTACGACATCTGCTTCGCCATCGAGCCCAAGCCGAACGAGCCGCGGGGCGACATCCTGCTGCCGACGGTCGGTCACGCCCTGGCGTTCATCAACGAGCTGGAGCGACCGGAGCGGGTCGGCGTCAACCCGGAGGTCGGCCACGAGCAGATGGCCGGCCTCAACTTCCCGCACGGCATCGCGCAGGCCCTCTGGCACGGCAAGCTCTTCCACATCGACCTGAACGGCCAGTCCGGCATCAAGTACGACCAGGACCTGCGGTTCGGCGCGGGCGATCTGCGGCAGGCCTTCTGGCTGGTCGACCTCCTGGAGTCGGCCGGCTACGACGGGCCGCGCCACTTCGACTTCAAGCCCCCGCGCACGGAGGACTTCGACGGCGTCTGGGCCTCGGCGGCGGCTTGCATGCGCAACTATCTGCTGCTGGCCGAGCGCGCCCGCTCCTTCCGCGCGGACCCGGACGTCCAGGCCGCGCTGGCCGCGTCGCGCCTCCCCGAGCTGGCCCTGCCGACGGCCGCTGACGGCCTGGCAGGCCTGCTGGCGGACCGGGCGTCGTTCGAGGACTTCGACGCGGCGGCCGCAGCCGAGCGGGGGATGGCGTTCGAGGCGCTCGACCAGCTGGCGATGGAGCACCTGCTGGGGGCGCGAACCGCGGTCTAAGTTCCGCTGCCCCGCCCGGTAGCACCGGACCACCCCGCGTGCCGACGAGCCGCCGCACCCCACGGCGGCCCTTCGGCGCGCCCACACGGCACGCCCACATGCAAGGTCCACTGATCGCGCCGGCCGGGCCCACCGCATAGCGTGTCAGGGTGTCAGCACGATCTTGCCGCGGGTGTGACCGGTGCGGCTGGCGTCGAACGCGGCGGCGACCTGGTCCAGCGGGAACGTCGCGGCGACCGTGACGGTCAGCGCGCCCCGGTCGATCACCGTGGCCAACTCGGCCAGCTTCAACCCGTCGGGGCGCACCCAGATCCACAGCCCAGCGGACCGCTGCGCGCCGGCCGGATCGACGATGGAGGCGTTGCGGCCGCCCGGCGCCAGGACGGACAGGGTGGTGTCCAGCTGTCCGCCGACGAAGTCGGCCACCGCGGTTGCGCCGCCCGGGGCCAGCGCGCGGACGCGCTCGACCAGGCCGGGGCCGTACGTCACCGGCTCGGCACCCAGCTCGCGCACGAAGGCGTGGTTGTGTTCGGACGCGGTGCCGAGCACGCGCGCGCCGCGGTCCACGCCGAGTTGCACGGCCATGCTCCCCACTCCGCCGGCTGCGCCGTGCACCAGCAGCACGTCCCCGGCGCCGACGTCCATGCGGTCCAGGGTGCGCTGCGCGGTCAGGCCGGCCAGCGGGAGCCCGCCGGCCTGGGCCCAGTCGAGAGCGGCGGGCTTGCGGGCCACGGCGGGCGCGGCGACCGCGACGTACTCGGCGTAGGTTCCAGCGTGCACCGAGTCCTTGCGGGCGTACGCCATCACTTCGTCGCCGACCGCGAACTCGGGCGTGTCCGGACCGACCGCGGCAACCACGCCGGCCACGTCCCAGCCGGGGATGGCGGGGAAGACGGTGTCCATCATGCCGTCGAGCCCGCCCGCCATGACCTTCCAGTCCACCGGGTTGACCGAGGCCGCGCGGACCTGGATGAGCACCTGTCCGGGCCCGACCTTGGGGTCAGGCACATCGCCGTACCGTAGCCGCGAGTTGTCCGAGGCGTAGGCGTCGTACGTCACCGCGCGCATGCGAAGACCTCCGGGTGCCGCGACCGCCTGCGTGCCGGGGTCGCCACCGTTCACGCTAGGCCAGCCCACCGCGTCGAGCCCGCCCGCCGGTCCGAACGGGGGGATCCCTGGGGCCGCGACGGCGCGGCTGCCAGGGTCGTTGCCTCTCGGGCGCGCGGACGTGTGGGATCATCCGGGTGACCCCGACCGTGCACCCACGTCGCGTCAGGAGCCCGATGGCAACACCCCAGAGCGTCGTCACACCTCCCGCGCGGGCGGCGGTGTTCCTCGTGGGCACGATCGCGGCCGGGGGCGAACCGACCGTGCTGGACCTGCTCCAGGATCTGGCGGGAATGGTCCGCTCGGTGGGGTTCAGGGCGCCGGCCGACGGTCTCACCTGTGTCGTCGGCATCGGGTCCGACGCCTGGACCCGCCTGTTCGACGGCCCCCGGCCGCGCGAACTGCACCCTTTCCAGGCCCTGGAGGGCCCTCAGCACCACGCTCCGGCGACCCCGGGTGATCTCCTCTTCCACATCCGGGCCCAGCGGATGGACCTCTGCTTCGAGTTGGCCCGTCTGATCGCGGACCGGCTGGGCGACTCCGTCTCGGTCGTCGACGAGGTGCACGGCTTCAAGTACTTCGACGAGCGCGATCTGCTGGGGTTCGTCGACGGCAGCGAGAACCCCGGGGGCCAGGCCGCGGAGGCGGCGGTCCACATCGGCGACGATGACCCCGGATTCCGTGGCGGCAGTTACGTGATCGTGCAGAAGTACGTCCACGACATGGCGGCCTGGGCTGCCCTCTCCACCACGGAGCAGGAGCTGGTGATCGGCCGCAGCAAGGCCGAGAACGTGGAGTTCCGCGACGACCTCAAACCGGCGAACTCGCACGTCGCGCTGAACACGATCGTCGGGGAGGACGGAAGGCAACGGCAGATCGTTCGGGAGAACATGCCCTTCGGGACCGTGGGGCGGGGCGAGTTCGGGACGTACTTCATCGGCTACGCGCGGACGCCGTCGGTGACCGAACGGATGCTGCGCAACATGTTCCTGGGGGACCCGCCGGGCAATACCGACCGCATTCTCGACTTCTCGACGGCCGTGACCGGCTGCCTGTTCTTCGTGCCGAGCGCGGACTTCCTCGACGGCGTCTCTGACGGCGTGTCCGACGGCGCGGACGGAGACTGATCCGTCGACCGGCCCGGCCACTCCAGCCGAGCCGGAGGACGTTCATCGTCCCACGATCCGCCGGAGCCAGCGGGAACGGGCGTCGCGGGCGTCCTGGCTGAGGACCGCCCGCGGCGCGATGGTGTCGAAGCCGTGGAACGCGCCGGGCCAGACATGGAGTTCGGCTTCGCCGCCGGCCTGCCAGATCGCGTCGGCGTACGCCACGGCCTCGTCCCTGAAGGTTTCGGCCGACCCGACCTCGATGTAGGCCGGGGGCAGCCCCGACAGATCCGTGGCGCGGGCAGGGGCCGCGTAGGGCGGTAGGTCGGCGGTGCCGTGCCGGTCGCCCAGCATGGCCCGCCACGCGGTCGCGTTGGAGGCTCGGTCCCAGAGGTCGCGGCCGGCCATCTGGTGGCTGGAGAAGGTGTTGTTGCGGTCGTCGAGCATCGGGCTGAGGAGCAGTTGGCCGACCGGAGCCGGTCCGCCCCGGTCGCGGGTCAGCAGGGCGACCGCGGCGGCGAGTCCGCCCCCGGCGCTCTTCCCGCCGATCATGATGCGGTCCGCGTCGAGGCCCAGTCCGGACGCGTGGTCAGCCGCCCAGAGGAGTCCGGCGTAACAGTCCTCCAAGGGTCCGGGGTACTGGGCCTGCGGCGCCAGCCGGTACTCGACGGAGATGACGGCGAGCTGCAGCGGGAGGACCCATTCGCGGAGCAGCCGCGGAAGCACGGACCATGCGTTGCCCATGATCATTCCGCCCCCGTGCATGTAGTACAGGAGCGGCAGCGGCCCGGCGATCCCAGCGGGCCGCGCGCTGACCAGCCTGACCTCGATCCCCTCCCTCCCCGCCTTCTCGTCTCGAACGCCGCCCGGCGCACGCAGCTCCTCCACCTCGAACCGACCGTCGGCCCGGAGTTCGCGAAGAGTGGGCCTGGGCCGCGCCGCAGCGTCGCGCTGCTGCCGGGCGGCGAGGTCATCCAGGGTGACCGGTTCCCTGGACTCCGCGCTCATGGCTGCGAGCGCGGCGGACAGCTCCGGATCGAAGGGAGGCGCGTGCCGGACCTCCGGGACCGGGCCGTCCTCCAACGGCGTTCCACCGACACCCACGAAGGGACCTCCCCACGGTCGAGGGATTCCTGGCGGCATCCCGACCAGCACAGCCTGCCAGCCTGACCGCGCGCGCAGGAACCGAACCCCCTGCTGGCTGGGGCACGCGAAGGCGTACGATCACGGGCCATCGTCAAGAAGTAGCGGCGTTCACCAGTGGAAGTTGAGGCAGGATCGATGACACGTGCCCGCGCGTCGATACGCGTGATCGCCGCCGGCCTGGTCATAGCGGCCTTGCCCCTCGTCGCCGCGTGCGGCCGGCAGGTCACCGTCGTGCCGGCGGCGCCCGTGCAGGCGAGCTCGCCTGCTCCTCCCGTCGCGTCCAGCTCCAGCACACTCGACCAGGAGCGGTTGGACACGGCTGCGGGCGCGATCGAGCGTCTCGCCGACTCCTACCGGAACTCCTACGCCGGCCTGGTGGTCGACGTCCCGGGTGGACGACTGATCGTCTACCGCAAGCCCGGCTCGGGCTTCGATGCCGCCGTCACGGGCCTGGACACGGGCGTGCGGATCGACCTGAAGAACGCGCCGCGGTCGATCAGTGAGCTGACGGCGACCCGCCGCCGCGTGGAGGCGCTGATCGGACACACCGTCGGCTACAGCATCCAGAGCGTGGGTGCGGGGTCGGTGGCGAGCTTGAGCGACGGCGTGGTGGAGGTCGGGGTCGCCGGTGATCCGGCGCGGGCGAAACGAGACCTGACGGCACGATTCGGCGACCGGGTGTCGGTCGTGGCGGCGGCGCCGATATCGGCGGGATGACGCAGGCTGCTCACGGCCACTGCCCCGGAATCACTCCTGCGGGCGGTCGGGGCTCTACCCTTTGCTTGTGATCATCGCAGAGTGGGCGTTCAGCATCCCCGCGCAGGAGATCGTGACCGGCCGCACCTCGGCGGACACGGTCAGCGGCGCGCGGGCGGCCGTGATGCTCGCGTGGGAACAGTGCGTCGGGGATCGCATGGAGGAGCCGGGCCTGATCGAGATCGGTGTCCAGCTCCATGTCTGGACGCGCGAGACGCGTGGCCCGCTGCTGGCCGGGCTGCCGGTCCGCTTCACCGCTCCCGGAGTGGACGTCGTCCTCTGGCCTGCCTGACCCGGCAGACGCGCATCTCCAACCCCACCAGAATTGGACCAGACCTCTTGACGGGGCCATGCGGCGCTAGTTCAATCAAGTCTTGAACTAAGCAGTGAAAGAATGCGATTTCGCGTTCAACTCCTGAACGCGCCCGCTGCGCAACCCCGCACTTCCCGCCCCCACCCCCGGGATCCGAAAGCGGTACCCCCATGCCTGCTTCCCCCGCTCGCGCACTCCCGCTCCGCCGCCTGGCCTTCTGTACCGCCGCCGCACTGCTCGCCGGTGCGGGCCTGATCGCGACCCAGCCCGTGCCCGCGCACGCCGCCGGCGAACCTGTCGGCATCTGGCTCACCACCACCAGCGACTCGGGTGGACGCACCGTCACACGAGGCCTGCAGCAACAGGCATCGATCGCGTTCAGCGCCGGCTCCGGCAGCAGCGGACAGGTCGTCAACGTCAACGAGAACACCCGCTACCAGCAGTTCACCGGAGCTGGTGCGTCCTTCACCGACACGGCGGCGTGGCTGATGAACAGCAGCGGCGCGCTCAGCAGCGCCACCCGCACCACGCTGATGAACAACCTGTTCAACCCCACTACGGGCATCGGCCTGGACTTCCTGCGCAACCCGATGGGCGCCTCGGACCTGGCCCGTTACAGCTACACCTACGACGACATGCCGTCCGGGCAGACCGACCCCAATCTCGCGAACTTCTCCATCGCCCACGACCTGGTCGACGTACTGCCGTTGACCAAGCAGGCGCAGCAGCTCAACCCGGGCCTCAAGGTCATGGGCACCCCGTGGACCGCGCCGCCGTGGATGAAGGACAGCGGGGCGTACAGCCAGGGCTGGCTGCAGTCGCAGTACTACCCCGCCTACGCCCAGTACTTCGTCAAGTACATCCAGGCCTACCAGGCCCAGGGCGTGCCCATCGACTACGTGTCCGCCCAGAACGAGCCCACCTGCTGCTCCGGCTATCCCTCCATGCAGTGGAACGGCAGCGGCCTGGACTACTTCACCGGCACCGATCTGCTCCCCGCCTTCCACGCCGCCGGGCTGAGCACCAAGGTGCTGGCCCTGGACTGGAACCCGGACACCTACGCCTCCTACGGCGCACCGACGGTGGACGACGCCACGGTCCGCAACGACCCGCTCTTCGGGGGCGTCGCCTGGCACGGCTACGGGGGCAGCGTCTCCGAGCAGACCACGATCCACAACCAGTACCCCGCCGTCGACGCCTTCGACACCGAGCACTCCGGTGGCACCTGGATCGCCAACCAGCAGCAGGAGGACATGAACAACATCATCGACTACACCCGCAACTGGGGTAAGTCGGTGGTCAAGTGGTCGCTGGCGGTCGACCAGAACATGGGCCCGCACACCGGCGGTTGCGGTACCTGCACCGGACTGGTCACGGTGCACAACGGCGACAGCCGCAGCGGCCAGGTCGACTACAACATCGAGTACTACGACATGGGCCAGCTCACCAAGTTCGTGAAGCCCGGCGCGTACCGGATCGACTCCACGGCCAACAGCAGCGTCCCCAACGTCGCCTGGCTGAACCCCGACGGCTCCAAGGCTCTGGTCGCCTACAACGAGTCGGGCTCCACCCAGTCGCTGACCGTCAACTGGGGCGGCGAGCACTTCACCTACTCCCTCCCCGCACAGACCAGCGCGACCTTCACCTGGAACGCCGGCCAGGGCACCGGATCCCCGACCGGGCAGATCACCGGGTACGGCGGCAAGTGCGTGGACGTCGCGGGGGGCAACAGCGCCAACGGGACGGCCGTGCAGCTCTACGACTGCAACGGCACGGCCGCGCAGAGCTGGACGGTCGCGTCCGACGGCTCGCTCCAGGCGCTCGGCAAGTGCATGGACATCACCGCGGCGGGCACCGCCAACGGCACACAGGTCCAGCTGTACGACTGCAACGGCACCAGCGCACAGCAGTGGCAGCACCAGAGCAATGGCGCCCTGCTCAACCCCAACTCGGGTCGCTGCCTGGACGCCACCGGACCGAGCTCCGCCAACGGCACCCGGCTGCAGATCTGGGACTGCGCCGGATCCGCCAACCAGCAGTGGACCTTGCCGAGTTGAGCACTCCCGGTCGGTAGGGACCGAACGACGGAGGAACTCACGGGAGCAAGCGGCGATCGGGCGCGGTCAGTGCCCGATCGCCGCAGCTCGTGACCTACTCGCCTATGAGGTGTAGCCGATGGTGACGGTCTGGGCCGTGGCCAGCGGGCCGGTCGCGACCGTGAGGGTGCTCGTCGTCGGGTCGTAGGAGTAGCCGGTGACTCGATTTCCGTTCATGGTGACGCTCGACGGCGCGGACGCCACGTCGTGGAACTTGATCGTCCAGGTCCGGGTGGCTACCGCGCCGGGGTAGCTGCCCTGGCGGGCGCCGATGGTGAGGGTGTGCGTGGCGTCGGCGTAGCTCGTCGGCGTGGTGGCGGACTGCCCGCTCTTGTAGGTGTTGCCCTCGCCGGCGTCCTCGTAGAGCGAGAAGGCGCCGTTGCCGCCGGTGGCGACGTCGAGGGTGACCTGGTCGAGCGGGTGCTGCACGGTGTTGTCGACGTAGTTGCTGCGGGTGGGCACGATGCCGCCGGAGCGTAGGAAGACCGGCATGGTGGACAGGTCGGTGGTGATCGGGACGGTGGCCGGTCCGGTGTAGGTCTTGCCGGTGAACCAGTCGGTCCAGCTGCCCGGCGGCAGCCAGACGTTGGTGGTGACGTCGCCGGAGCCGGGGGTGGTCACCGGGGCGACCAGGACGTTGTCCCCGTAGAGGTATTCGCGGTCGTAGCTGTACGCCTCGGGCGACTCGGGGTAGTTCAGGTAGAGCGCCCGGACCATCGGCAGGCCGGTGTCCTGGGCCTGCTTGGCGAGCGTGTAGCTGTAGGGGACCAGCGCCTCGCGCAGTCGCAGGAACTTCTCGGCCGAGGCCTGGGCCGCCGCGCCGTAGTTCCACGGGAGCCGGTCGCCGTGGTTGGAGTGCAGGCGCAGCACCGGCTGGAAGGCGCCCAGCTGGACCCAGCGCGCGTAGAGGTCGTCGTTGTCGTGCCCGTTCTTGGCGTAGGCGGAGTCGGCGTAGAAGCCGCCGATGTCGTGGGTGATGTAGGGCAGGCCGATTCCGCTGGACTCGCGGGCGGTGAAGTAGGACTCGAAGGAGAGCATGTCCCAGGTGGGCGAGGTGTCGCCGGTGAAGGCGAGGGTGTAGCGGTGCTCGGCCCAGGGGCCGGAGGGGTAGACGGCGGAGCCGGTGTAGTCCTGGTAGCCGCTGCCGGCCCGGGAGAAGGCGAAGCCGCGCAGCCCGGCCGCGTCACCGCGCGCGGCGTACTGGGCGTTGATCCAGGTGTCGGGGGTGACGCCGGACGCGGAGGCCTGTGAGTTGTCGCAGCACCAGTCCAGCCACCAGGTGCGCACGCCCTGCTGCTCGAGGGGGGTGTGCAGGTCGAGGTAGGCCTTGAGCTGCTTGGGGTCGCTCCAGTCGAAGACGTGGCAGGTGGTCGGCGAGAGGCAGCTGCCCACGGCCAGCGCGCCGCCGGCGGTGGCCTGCGCCTGGGCGTAGTGCGGATCGGTCTCGGTGATGCTCGGGTGGACGTTGAGCGCGACCGCGAGACCCTGCTGCTTGGTCCAGTTCATGAAGGCCTGCGGGTTCGGGAAGAGGGAGGTGTTCCAGGACCAGCCGTCCCAGGCGTTGGGGGACTTCCAGTCGGTGTCGATCACCTGGGCGTCGATGGGCGTCTGGTGGGAGCGGAAGGCCGGGATCACGGAGTTCTGGTAGTCGGCGGCGCTGTAGGCGTAGTAGCGCGAGTTCCACACCCCGAAGGCCCACTCCGGCAGCAGCACGGCCGGGCCGGTCAGGTCGTGCAGGTCCTTGAGGCCCTGCCGGTAGTCGTGACCGTAGCCGAAGAAGTAGCCGTCCTGGTACGGCTTTCCGCTGTGCGAGGGGCGCTGGGTGATGGTGCCGTCGGCGTTGAGCAGGGCGGTGGAGGTGTCGTCCAGCAGGTGCCAGCCCGCCGTGTCGAGCAGGCCGTCCGCCATCGGGGCGGGGCCTGACTGCCCGTCAAGGCTGCGGCGGTAGCCGCCCAGATTGGCGGAGGGCGCGGCGGCGGTCGGCGTCGGGTAGGCCGCGCCGACGGGTGTCAGCGCGACGCTGTCGATGTTGACGTTGCAGCTGTCGCCGGTGGCGCAGGCCACGCTCAGCGGGCTGGTGCCCGCGGTCAGGTGCACGATGGTGGAGGCGACGGCCCAGGTGTCCCAGCTGCCGGTGACCGGGAGGCTGACCCGAGTGGTGGCGCCGCCCGCGGTGACGCTCATGGTGCGGGTGGTGTTCAGGCCGTCGCCGCCGGTGCTGTTGGCGTAGCGGAACTGCAGCGCGTAGTCGCCGGTGGCGGGAACGCCCGTCGCCGACCAGGAGATCGCGGCCGGTGGGCTGTTCAGCCCGGCCACGAATCCGCTGCCGGTGTAGCCGGTGTGGTCGCTCGCGGTGGCCGCACCGCCGGAGAGAGACAGGCCCTCGGCCTCGCAGCCGGAGGTGTAACCGCAGGTCGGGGTGGTCGACCAGGCGGGGCGGGCGGTGACCGCGGTGCTGCCCGCGGTCAGCGCGATGCTGAGGTTCTCGGGGGTGAACGGGCCGGAGTTCTCGACGTAGCGCAGGGTCAGCTTGCCGGTCGTGATGGTGCGCACCCCGCCGGAGACGGAGGTGGTGAAGGCGGGTGTCGGCATGGACCGGTTCACGGCGTTGAAGGTGGGCCGGTCCTCGAAGACGCCGTCGGCGGCGTACTCCGTGCGGATCAGCGTCGGCGAGAGGACCTCGAACCGCGCGGACCCGTCCCGGACCACGTCGGAGCGGGTCGTCGCCGCGGTTGCCGAGCTGGTGGGGGCCAGCGGCGTGAGGGCGGAGAGCGCGATCAGGGGTGGCAGTGCGAAGGCCAGCAGGCGTGCTCGCATGGCGGCTCCTTCTCTGAGATCACGTCAGGAGGGGTGTGCAGCTGAGCTGTTGATCTGCGTACGGGGTCTTGACGCCGAGCCAGGTTAGTTCTGATTCTACTTTAACTAATTGAACCCGGCGGGTCACCAGGGCTGCCGAGATCGGAGAGGCTCACGATGCACAGGAGAGTGGGACGACCCCGGAGGGGACGCCTCGCGGCGGCCCTCGCACTGGCGCTGGTCGGCGCGTCGGCAGCGCTGAGCGGCGGCGCGACCGCCGACGCGGTGACGCACACGGTGGCGGCCGGCACGGTGACCCTCGGCGGGAAGTGCCTGGACGACTCCAACTACGGCACCGCGGACGGCAGCGTGGTCCAGCTCTACGCCTGCAACGGCTCCACCGCGCAGAACTGGAGCTGGAACAGCGACGGTTCGGTGACCGTCCTCGGCAAGTGCCTGGCGGTGACCGGTGGTTCCAACGCCACCGCAGCGCTCGTCGAGCTGTGGAGCTGCGCGGCCGGTGCGCCGGAGCAGCGGTTCCGGCATGTGCCGGACGGCACGATCTACTCGGCCAAGTCCGGCAAGTGCCTGGAGGTCCAGGGGGTGGTCGCCGACAACGACCGGATCGGGCTCGCCCCCTGCGACCCGGCGCAGACCGGCGAGGTCTGGGCCGCCGCCGCCGCGCCCGCCGACCCCTACGTGCTCTCCTCCGGCAAGGCGGTGAACTTCGCCAACCCGGACGACACCCCCGCATCGGTCTACCTGGACAAGAACGGCCAGTTCTACTACCAGTCCGCGCACTCCCTCTACGGTGCCAAGGACATCAGGCAGTGGGACTTCTGGTCCGGCACGAACTTCGACACCGCGACCACCGCGCCCATCAGCAGCTCGGTGAACCCGGCCAACTCCAAGGACAGCAACGCCGACACCACCTGGCGCTGCAACAACAGCCCGACCGGTGTCACCGCCACCAACGCGCCCACCGGCTCGGGCTACGCGGAGCGCAACTACTGCGACCTGAGCGGCGTCTGGGTCGACCCGGACACCGGGGACTGGTACGGCCTGGTCCACAACGAGTTCACCCCGCAGCCCTTCGGCGACGGCCTGCACTACGACGCCATCGACTACGCGGTCTCCAAGGACCAGGGCCACACCTGGTCCGTCAAGGGCCACGCCGTCACCTCGCCCTACAGCACCAAGCGCGGCGACACCGCCCAGTTCCCCGGCGCCACCTACTACTACGGCGACGGCGACCAGCGCCTCTTCGTCGACAACGCCTCCGGGTACTTCTACGCCTTCTACGCCACCCGCGTGCTCGACAAGTCCGGCAGCGGCACCGTCTGGCTGCAGCACGTCGCGCGAGCGCCGATCGCGCAGAAGATGGCCGGAGGCTCCTGGCAGAAGTGGTACGACGGCGCCTGGACCCAGCCCGGCGTCGGCGGCGCGGAGAGCGACATCATCCCCGCCGACGGCGGCGGCCCCGGCTACATCGCCCCCGCCGACGACTACGCGCCGCACGCCTCCGGCAGCGTCGCCGCCCAGGTCGCGGCCGGGGCGACGCCCGACAACTCGCAGCTCGCGGTGATGAACGTGGCCTGGGACGCCTACCTGGGCAAGTACATCGGCACCCCGCAGAACAACGTCGCCCAGGCCACCGGCACGCTGACCCCGCTGCACTTCTACGTCACCGACAGCCTTGCCACGCAGAAGTGGACCGACCTCGGCCTGGTCACCGACCAGCCCAACGGCGCCTGGTACCGCTGGATGCTGGACACCGGCAACCTCACCAGCTCGAACGTCGTCGGCCGGACCTTCCGCTCCTACTGCGCGTACTACTGCTCCACCTACACCAGCGAGTACGCCGACATCACCATCGCGCCCACCTCGTCGGCGGACCTCCCCGCCGCGCCGGTCACCCCAGGCGTGCGGTACGAGATCAGCGCAGGCGACGGCCAGTACCTCGCGCAGAGCGGCTCCGCGCTGACCGCCGTCGCCGCGAGCAGCGCCGCGCCCACCCAGAACTGGAGCTTCCAGCCGACCGGCGACGGCTTCTGGACCGTCGCGAACGCCTCCTCCGGCCAGGTGCTCGGCGTCGACGCGAGCGGCAACGCCGGCCGCGCCTGGGACGCGCCGGTCACCCCCGGCAGGCTCGGCGGCTCGCCCACGACCGGCCAGCAGTGGTCGATCCGGGCGGCCACCGCGCCGGGCCAGGGCGGCTACCGGCTGGTCAACCGCTACAGCGGTCTGGCCCTCAGCCTCACCGCCCAGGGCAGCCAGGTGGCCACCGCTCCGCAGCGCGGCTGGGACAACGCCGGCAGCACGGGCGACACCCGTCCCGCCGCCGCGCAACTGCTCGCCTTCAGGGCCACCGGCGGGACCAGCGCGAACACCGTCACCGTCGCCCCGCCGGGCGACCAGAGCTCAACCGGCGGCACGGCCATCGCCCCGCTGCAGATCAGCGCCACGGACTCGGCTGCCGGCCAGGCACTCGCCTACCGCGCCTCCGGCCTCCCCGCGGGCCTCTCGATCAACTCCTCGACCGGCCGGATCACCGGCACCCCGACCGGCTCCGGCGCCTCGGCCGTCACCGTCACCGCGACCGACACCACCGGCGCCTCCGGAACCGCCTGGTTCACCTGGACCGTCGTCGCCACCGACCTGGCCCTGAACCGGCCGACGACGGCCTCCTCGGTCCAGTCCGGCACCAGCGACACCGCGAACCTGGCCACCGACGGCAACCCGGCGACCCGCTGGTCCAGTGCCTTCGCCGACCCGCAGTGGCTCCAGGTCGACCTCGGCGCCACGCACGCCATCCACGAGGTCCAGCTCGACTGGGAAGCCGCCTACGCGACGGCCTACCAGATCCAGACCTCCAACGACGGGACGACCTGGACGACGATCTACTCGACCACCAACGGCCCCGGCGGCAACCAGGACCTGACCGGCCTCACCGGCTCCGGCCGCTACATCCGGATGTACGGGACGGCCCGCGCGACCGGCTACGGCTACTCCCTCTGGGCCTTCCGCGTCTACGGCAGCTGACAGCCGGGCCTGTGACGGCGAGTGTCCGATGAGGAGGTTAGGTTGGGGTGTTGGTGATCACTAGCCGGTCTGGAGTGCCCGTGTCTGACTTCGTTACATCTGATGATCTTCTTCCGGTCGGTGTGGTGGGCCTGGGGGACATTGCGCAGAAGGCGTATCTGCCGGTGCTCGGGGCGCTGCCGGGTCTTGACCTGCGGTTGATGACGCGGGACCGGGCGAAGCTGGACCGGTTGGGAGAGGCTCATCGGGTGGCGGTCGAGCGCCGGTTCACCGACCTGGGTGAGTTGATCGACAGCGGCATCAAAGCCGCGTTCGTGCACGCCTCGACGGATCAGCACGTGCCGATCGTTGAGCGGCTGCTGGAGGCCGACGTCGATGTGTACGTGGACAAGCCGCTGGACTACACCGTGGAAGGCGCGCGCCATCTCGTCGAGCTTGCCGACCGTCGTGGGCGCTCGTTGATGGTGGGGTTCAATCGCCGGTATGCGCCCGGGTATCTCGCGGCGATGGAGGTGCCCCGGGATCTGATCGTGCTGCAGAAGAACCGGGTGGGGCTGCCGGAGGCGGCGCGCACCCTGGTTTTCGACGACTTCGTCCACGTAGTCGACCAGTTGCGGGCACTGGCTCCTGGGGAGATCGAGCACGTGGATGTGCGGGCCCGCAGCCGGGACGGGCTGGTGGAGCACCTCGTGCTGACGCTGGGCGGTGACGGGTTCACTGCCCTGGGCATCATGAACCGGCTCAGCGGGTCGACCGAGGAGGTGCTGGAGGTCTCAGGCGGCAACACCAAGCGCGTGGTCATGAACCTGGCGGAGGTCGTCGACCACGACGGCCGGCAGAGCATCACTCGTCGCGGTGACTGGGTGCCCGTCGCCCGCCAGCGGGGGATCGAGCAGGCCGTCCTTGCCTTCCTCGACGCCGTCCGTGCCGGCCAGACCCTCGACGCGTACGACGCGCTGCGCACCCACGAGCTGTGCGAGGAGATCGTGCGCCGGATCAAGGGCGCGATCTGACCCGGTCTGACCACTTCTGTCCTGAAATCACCGTTTCCATAACTCGGTGAGGATTTCGGCCGGAACCCTTCCCGCCCACGGGCGCGACACTTTCGTATGGAAGGCTCTCGCGTCATGGCGAGAGATCAACTGCTGCAGTCGCGTCCCGGGGCCCACGCTCGTCAGGCGCTGAGCAAGGTCCCTGAAGTGACCGCGCTCTTCTGGATCATCAAGGTGTTGACCACCGGTATGGGCGAGACCACCTCGGACTTCCTGGTGAAGCGGTACGACCCGCAGCTCACCGTGGCGGCGGCCGGCGTCGTGCTGGCGATCTCGCTCACCGTCCAGCTGGTGGCGAAGCGCTACTCGGCGGCGATCTACTGGACGGCCGTGGTCATGGTGAGCGTGTTCGGCACCATGGCCGCCGATGTACTGCACGTGCAGTTCAAGGTCCCGTACGTCGCCTCGTCCGCGTTCTTCGCGGTGACCCTCGCTGTGATCTTCGGGCTCTGGTACCGGAGCGAGAAGACGCTCTCGATCCACAGCATCACCACCCGTCGCCGCGAACTCTTCTACTGGGCGACCGTGCTGACGACCTTCGCGCTCGGCACGGCCACCGGTGACATGACGGCGGTCACGCTGCACCTGGGCTACTTCTCCTCCGGGCTGCTCTTCGCCGGGCTGATCGCGATCCCGGCCCTCGGGCACTGGAAGCTCGGGCTGAACCCGATCTTCGCCTTCTGGTTCGCCTACGTGGTGACCCGGCCGCTGGGGGCCTCGTTCGCCGACTGGATGGGCGTCTCGCACCAGCGTGGCGGCCTGAACTGGGGCACGGGCTGGGTCAGCCTCGCGCTGGCGGCGCTGATCGCCGCGTTCGTCGGCTACCTGGGCGTGACCCGCAAGGACGTCGCCTGACGGACGGCGGTTCGCTGAGCCCCGCTGACCGAAATTCAGCTGACGGCTCCTCGACCGGCCGGGACACTGGTGGAGATCTTGCACGGATCGCAGCATCCGCAGGATCACCACCTGTCCCGTCCCGGCCGAGGAGCCGTTCTTGTGTCCACCCTCCGCATCACCGCCGAGCAGCTGACGATCCACCCCCACCCCGCCGCCGACGCGCTCGAACTGGCCCAGGTCGGGCTCTTCCGCGCGGTCGTCGCGAAGGGGGCGTACCGCAGTGGCGACATCGCCGTCTACATCCCCGAGCAGGCGGTTCTCCCGGCCGCGCTGGTCGACGAACTGGGGCTGACCGGACGGCTCGCGGGCAGGGAGCAGAACCGGGTCAAGGCGATCCGGCTGCGCGGAGAGATATCCCAGGGCATCGTCTGCCGTCCGCGCGCGCTCGACGCGGATCTGACCGCCGCGCACGCGGAAGGGACCGACTTCGCCGAGGCGCTGGGCATCACGAAATGGGTGCCGCCGGTGCCGGCGCGGATGTCGGGCGACGCCGAACCGGCGCCGGACCTGCTGCCGTGGGTCGACATCGAGAACCTGCGGCGCTACCCGGACGTGTTCGAGCCGGGCGAGGAGGTCGTGATCACCGAGAAGGTGCATGGCAGCTGCTGCCTCTTCACCTGGTTCGCCGACGGTCGGGTGCAGGTCTCCTCCAAGGGGATCGGTGCGAGCCACCTCGCGCTGGTCGAGGACGAGCGGAACCTCTACTGGCGTGCGGCTCGGGGGTTCGACCTCCCGGCGGTCGCGTCGCGGCTGGCGGAGCGCCTCGGGGCGAGCCGGGTCGGCATCTTCGGTGAGGTCTACGGCGCCGGCGTGCAGGACCTCGCCTACGGCGCGGATGTGCGAAGCGGTGCGCCGGGATTCGTGGTCTTCGACCTCTCCTACGACGACGGCAGCGGCATCGTCCGCTGGCTCGACCCGCAGGACTGGTTGGCCGACGACCTCCCGGTGGTGCCCAGGCTGTTCGCCGGGCCCTTCGAGACGGAGTCGGTCCTGGCGCTCGCCGAGGGCAGCGAGACGCTGTCCGGCCGCGCGCTGCACATCCGCGAGGGCGTCGTGGTCCGGCCGCGCGTGGAGCGGCGCAGCACGGCGCTGGGGAGCAGCCGCGCGATCGCGAAGGTGATCAACCCGGCGTACCTCACCCGGCAGGGCGGGACCGAGTTCGAGTGAGGCGGCGCGAGTGAGGCAGCCGGTCTGAAGAGGTGGGGCAGGACGGGTGGTATCGCCCGTTCTGCCCCGGAGTGTTGATCTACCGTCCACGGCGGGGCCCTGCCAGACTCGTTCGGTCTGTCGAATCGTGCAGTTCTGACCAGTTCTGACCAGTCGGCCGGCTGAGGTGATCAGCGCGGTCATGGGGGAGTCATGTCTCGGCCTCGCCGTACCCTTCGCAACGCCTGCCTCACCGGGCTCGCCGCGGTCTCCGCGCTCTCGCTCGGCGTGACGACCGCGACCGCCGCAGGCAGCCCCACCCCCGCGGACCGGACGATAGCGTCGAAGCTGAACGTCCGGTTTCCGGCGGAGCACCTCGGCTCGCACGCGAGCGGCCAGGTGATGGACGTCGCGGCCGGTCGCGTCGTCTGGTCCCGCAACGCGAGTGCCACGCTGATGCCCGCGTCGACCGCCAAGCTGGCCACCGCCATCGCGGCGCTGACCGTGCTGGGTACCCGCCACACCGAGCAGACCCGGGCCCTGCTCTACGGTGGCAGCCTCTACCTGGTCGGCGGCGGCGACCAGCATCTGACCAGCAGTGACCTGAACGCGCTCGCCGCAGCGACCGCCGCCGCGCTGAAGGCGAACCACGTCACCTCGGTGACCCTGCACGTGGACGACTCGCTCTTCCCGGCCCCGACGTTGTCGCCGGGCTGGCCGGCCGACTACTACCCTGGCGAGGTCGCGCCCGTCCGGGCGCTGGCGCTGCTCGGGGACCGGGTCATGGATACCTCGCTCCACGCCGGATCGGTGTTCGCCTACCAGCTCGGCACCCACGGCATCCGCGCCTCCGGGCCCAGCCACGGGACTGCGCCCCGGAGTTCGAAGTTCCTGGCCGCGCGGACCTCGGCCTCGCTCGCGTACGAGATCGACTACATGCTCAAGGAGAGCGACAACGACAACGCCGAGGGCTTCGCCCGGCTCACCGCGCTCGCCCAGGGGCGCAGCGCCGACTGGCGCGGTGCGACGGCGGCAGTCCGCTCCGCGCTCACCCGCTATGGCGTGCCGCAGAGCGGAGTCGTCCTGTACGACGGGAGCGGCCTGTCGCGCAGCGACCGGATGACCGCGCCCGCGCTCGCCACTCTGGCCGGCCTGGCCGTGGACTCCCGCTACCACTCGGTCCTCTGGCCGGTCCTGCCCGGACTGCCGGTGGCGGGCGTCGACGGCACGCTGGGTCCCGCTTACGGTCGGTTCACCACCTGGCCGAGCGACTGCGCGAGGGGCAAGGTGATGGCGAAGACCGGCACGCTGCACGACGCCGTCGCCCTCGCCGGGGTGACCCTCGGGGCGGACGGGCGCTGGAAGTCCTTCGCCTTCGTCGAGAACGGCGCGCCCGACCTCTCCTCCGCCCGTCTCGGCGTCGACGCGCTCGCGGCGACGGTCGAGGGGTGCTGGTAGCGGAGCGGAAGGAGCGACCGAACCATGGAGCCACGCCACGCGCTGCTGGCGGTGCACGCCCATCCGGACGACGAGTCGTTGTGGACCGGGGGCGTGCTGGCCCAGCACGCCGAGCGCGGCCGGACGACGGCCGTCGTCACCTGTACCGACGGCGAGTTGGCGGACGGCTCGTCGGCCGCTGCGCCGGGCACCCGGGTCAAGGAGCTGGCCGGGGCGCTCGACGTGCTCGGCGTGGCCGAGTCCTCGGTGCTGCCCTACCGGGACTCCGGTCACCTGGGCGCAGGGGAGGGTTCGCTCTGCGCCGCGCCGTTCGACGAGGTGGTGGCCCGGCTGGTGGAGCGGATCCGCGCGCTGCGGCCGAGCGCCGTGGTGACCTATGACGCGGCCGGCATCTCCATGCACCCGGATCACATCCGGGTGCATAGGGCGGTCCTGGCCGCGGTGGAGGCGGCGGCCAGTCCGCACCTCGCGCCGGACGCGGGACCGGCCTGGGCCGTGTCCTCCCTCTGGCTGGCGACGATCGCCGAGTCCCTGGTCCGCGGTGCGGCGGAGCTGGGCTTCGAGGCGGCGTCGACGCCGTGCACGCCGGACGCCGGGATCGCCGCAGCGGTCGACGTGCGGCCGTGGCTCGACGTGAAGTGGTCGGCGGTCCGCGCGCACGCCTCGGAGTTCGCGCGCGGTGCGCGGGTGAACGCCTTCGCGGACCCGGCGCTTCGTGAGCTGTGTCTCGGCACGGAGTGGTACCTGCACCGGCCCGGCCCGGGAGCCCTGCCCGGCGTTCCGCCGCGTGGCCCGCTCGCGGACTGAGCGGACTACTTCGCCGCGTTCACCGCGTTCACCGCGTTCGGCTCGGGCGGCTGGTCGCCCAGCAGGTAGCGGGCCCCGGAGCCGCGTTCGGCGGCGGTGTCGTCCGGGTTGTAGAGCCCGCAGGTCTTGAGCGAGAGGCAGCCGCAGCCGATGCAGCCGCCCAGCTTACGGCGGAGCAGCTGCAGTTCGGCGATCTGCTCGTCGATGCGATGCTGCCAGGCGCGCGCGACCGGGGCCCACTCGGCGGCGGTGGGGGCGTGGTCCTGCGGCAGCCGGGCCAGGGCGGTGCCGACCTCGTCCAGGGAGAGCCCGACCCGCTGCGCCGCCCGCACGAACGCGACCCGGCGCAGCATCGCCCGGTGGTAGCGCCGCTGCCCGCCCGCGGTGCGCTCGGAACTGATCAGGCCGAGCTCCTCGTAGTAGCGCAGCGCGGAGGTCGCCAGCCCACTGCGGGCGGCGAGTTCACCGACCGTCAGCCGGTCCCTGAGTGCTGTCATCGGCGGCCTCCAGCTTCTTTCGCCTGGCGCACCATACAAGGACATGCCGCAGTACGGGCGGCGATGCCCAGAGGAGGGCCCATTGGCGCGGTCTTCCGCGCGGCTGTGATGATCAGGGCTTGACTTCAAGTGGGCTTGAAGTTGCAGTCTTCCGACATGACGTTGATGACCGAGCAGTCTCGGACCGAATTCGAACTCGACAATCTGCGCGCGCTCATGTCCCGGATGGCCGGCGCGGAGAAGCACGGCCCCGCCGCCAGCTCCACGCTTGACGCGCTGTGGGTGCTCTACGACCGCGTGCTGCGGGTCGACCCGGCCCGCGCGGACGACCGGTCGCGGGACCGCTTCCTGCTTTCCAAGGGACATGGGCCGATGGCCTACTACGCCGTCCTGGCGGCGAAGGGCTTCATCGCCCCCGAGCTTCTCGACGGCTTCGGCCGGTACGACTCCCCGCTCGGCCACCACCCCGACCGGCTGCTGATCCCGGGAGTCGAGATCGGCAGCGGGTCGCTCGGCCACGGGCTCCCGCTCGGTGTCGGCACCGCGCTGGGGCTGCGGGCCCAGGGGTTGACGGACCCGGCGGTCTGGGTGCTGATCGGCGACGCGGAGCTCGACGAGGGCAGCAACCACGAGGCCCTCGCCTACGCGGGCGCCGCCGGGTTGGACCGGCTGCACACCGTCGTCATCGACAACCAGTCGGCGACCCACGGCTGGAGTGGTGGCATCGCCTCCCGCTTCGCCGCCGCCGGCTGGTCCGCCGTGACGGTCGACGGTCGCGATCATGAGGCGCTCTTCGACGCCTTCACCGAGCCGCACCGGGGTCGCCCGCACGCCGTCGTCGCGGTCGTCGAACCCAAGAACTGACGGCTTGCCCCCTTGGCCTTTGCCCGCCGGACACCTCTCGCCCACGTCTCGACCCCAGGAGCACCCGCCATGCGTGACCGTTTCATCTCCACCACGACCGCCCTGCTGGACGAGGACCCGCGCCTCGCCGTCGTGCTCGCCGACATCTCCGCAACCGGCTTCGACCGTGCGGCCGCCGCGCACCCCGACCGCGTGCTGAACGTCGGGATCCGCGAACAGTTGCTGATCGGGGCGGCGGGAGGGATCGCGTTGACGGGGATGCGACCGATCGCGCACACCTTCGCCAGCTTCCTGATCGAGCGGCCGTTCGAGCAGGTCAAGTTGGACCTCGGTCACCAGGGCGTCGGCGCGGTGCTGGTCAGCGCGCTGGGCTCGTACGACTGGCCGGCGGGTGGGCGAACGCACATGTCGCCGGCCGATATCGCCCTGCTCGACACGCTGCCGGGCTGGACGGTGCACGTGCCCGGCCACGCGGACGAGGCCGAGCTGCTGCTGCGCGACGCGGCGGCCGGTGAAGGGCTGGTGTACGTGCGGCTCTCCGCCCAGAGCAACGCCGTCGCGCGGCCGATCACCCCGGGCCGGTTCCTGACGGTCCGTGAGAGCGGCACGGGACCGGTGGTCATCGCGGTCGGCCCGGTCCTCGACGACGTCCTCGCGGCGACGGAGGGGCTTGACGTCACGGTCCTCTACGCGGCGACCGTTCGCCCCTTCGACTCCGCCGCGCTGCGGGCCGCCCTCGCCGACGGGGCGAGCGCCGACGTGGTCGTCGTCGAGCCCTACCTGGCCGGGACCAGCACGCCGTTCGCCAGCGAGGCGCTGGCGGACCGGCCGCACCGGGTGCTCGGCCTGGGCGTCGCCCGCGAGGAGCTGCGCCACTACGGCTCGATGGGCGAGCACATCGCCGCCCACGGCCTGGATGCCCGCTCCCTGCGGGAGCGGATCAGCGCTTGGCTGTGAGCCGCTCGCTCGCAGGCAGTTCGGTGGCGACCGCCGTGCGGCGACCGCGCCCGAGCAGCACCCACACCAGCACCGCGGCGAGGGTCAGCAGCACGCCGGAGAGCAGCGCGGCGATGTTCATGCCGTGGACGAACGAGGTCCGCGCGGTGTGCAGCAGGGCCTGGCCGGCTTCGCCCGGCAGGGTGTGGGCCGTCTGGACGGCCGCGCCGAGCGAGTTCTCGGCGGCAGCGCCGCTGCTCGCGGGCACGCCGGCCGGGAGGACCAGCCCTGAGCGGTAGATGGCCGTGGTCACCGTGCCGACCAGCGCGATGCCGAGCGCCGTGCCCAGCTCGTACGCTGTTTCGGAAACCGCGCTCGCCGCGCCCGACTTCGAGGCGGGGGCGGCGTCCAGCACCATCGTCGTCGACAGCGCGTAGACGACGCCCTCGACCAGACCGATCGCCGCGAAGGCCGCGCCGATCAGCAGGTAGGAGGTCGACGCGTCGACCCAGCCCAGCACGCCGAGGCCGAGGCCCATGGCCAGCAGTCCGCCGGCCAGGGCGCGCCGGTGGCCCAGGCGTCCGGCGAGCGAGGCCGCGGCCAGCGCGCCGACCGTGGAACCGGCGAAGGCCGGGAGATCAGCGAGACCGGCCTGGAGCGGCGAGTAGCCGCGGACCAGCTGGAAGTACTGGGACAGGAAGAAGACCACGCCGGAGAGCCCGATCAGCGCGATCAGCGCGGCGAGCACGGCGGCGGTGAAGCGGCGGTGGGCGAAGAGCCGGACGTCGAGCAGCGGCATCGGCAGGCGCAGCTGACGTCGCCAGAAGGCGGTCAGTGAGCCGACGCCGAGCACGGCGGCCAGCCAGACGTCGGGCCGGGCGAGGCCGGAGACGGCGGCTTCCTTCACCGCGTAGACGGCGCCGATGATGCCGACGAGCGACAGCACGACGCTGAGCACGTCCCAGGCGCCCGGCTTCGGGTCACGGGATTCCGGCAGCAGTCGGTGGCCGAGGACCAGCAGCACCGCGACCAGCGGGATGTTGATCAGGAAGACCGAGCCCCACCAGAAGTGCTCCAGCAGCACGCCGCCTACCAGCGGCCCTGCGGCGGCACCCGCGGTGGCCGCGGCGCCCCAGATGCCGATGGCGCGGGCACGCTCGCGGTCGTCGGGGAACAGGCTCCGGATCAGCGACAGCGTCGAGGGCATGATCGTGGCGCCGGCGACGCCGAGCAGCGCGCGGGCGGCGATCAGCCACGCCGCGCTGGGCGCGTACGCGCCGATGAGCGAGGCCGCGCCGAAGGCGGCCGCGCCGATCAGCAGCAGCCGCTTGCGTCCGATGCGGTCACTGAGCGACCCCATGCTGACGAGCAGGCCGGCGATGACGAAGGAGTAGCTGTCACCGATCCAGAGCAGCTGGGTCGCGGAGGGGTTGAGGCTTTCGCTGATGAAGGGCAGGGCCAGCACGAGCACGGTCGCGTCGACGGCGACCAGCAGCACGGCGACGACGAGGACGGCCAGGGCCATCCAGCGGGCACGGGGGTTCTGGCTGCTGGAGCCCTGCGCGCCCGGCTGGATATATCGGTACGCGGAGGTCGTCTGGGGGACCGTCAGGTCGGCGGACATGTCTCTCTCCTGAGAGCTCAAGAAGTGCGAAGGGAGTGTGAGGTGGGGGCGACACCGGGGCTTCAGGCGTTTCGGGCCGCGCCGCCGAGGAAGAGCTCGGTCAGGGCGCGGGTGCTCTCGCGCGGCGCGAGCCGGCCGTCCTGTACGGCCCAGCCGACGCCCGCGAGGAGGTCGAAGAACGCCTCGCTGAGCCAGGATGCGGGAAGCTCGACGCGGAACGCCCCGGACTGCTGACCGCGCAGGAAGAGGGCGGCGACGCGGGCGTCCATCCGGTCCCAGGCGTCGGTGATCTCGTTGTCGTCGAACAACCGGTTCTCGCCCGCCAGGAAGGCGGCGAGCTGGGCGTCGGGGATGAGGGCGTCGGCGAGCCTGCGGACGGCGTCGACCGGATCGCCCTCCTCGAGCGAGGCCGTGTCCAGCGCCGCGTCCATGCGGACCAGGGCGAGCGCGCCGATCTCGCGGATCAGCGCGTCGCGGCCGGGGAAGTGGCGGTGGAGTGTGGCCCGGCTGATGCCGGCGGCGCGCGCGATCTCGTCCATCGGCGCGGTCGGCTGCCGGGAGAGCAGGGCGACGGCGGCGAGGAGGACGGATTCGCGATCGGTGGCCATGATGCAAGACTATATCACTTGAGACATGAATGTCTCAAGTGAGAATCTGCTGTCTGGCCTCGGTAGCGGGCTGACCTGCCTGTGGCAGCTCGGCGACGACCAGGAAGCCGCCGTGCGCCGTGGCGTCGGCGGCGAGGGAGCCACCGGCGGCGCTGAGGTCGGCGTGCAGGGCCGCCAGCCCCAGCCCGCCGGAGTCGACGACGATGCGCGGGCCGCGCGGCGGTCCGTTCTCGACCTCGAGTCGCCAGCGCGCGTTGATGGCGCGCAGGCGGAGCGCGACGACCGCGCCGGGCGCGTACTTGGCGGCGTTGGTGAGTGCTTCGCGGGCGACGCGCAGCAGCAGGCGGCCCTCTTCGGCGGGGATGCGCCCCAGGTTCGGGGCGACGTCGGGGGAGATCCGCATGCCGGTGGCGCGCATGTTGCGCGCCAGGCCGGTGACGAAGCGGGCGAAGTCGAAGTGTCCGTCGACGCCGTCGCGGCCGGTCGGGTCGCGCAGCATGTCCAGCAGCGAGCGCATTTCGGCGAGCGCGCCGCGCGCGGACTCCTCGACGGCCTCCGCGCCCTCGCGCAGTGCGGGGTCGGCGGCGGGGGAGAGGCGCAGCGCCGCCGCCTGCATGCTGAGCGCGGTGAGCCGGTGGCCGAGCAGATCGTGGGTGCGCTGGGCGAGCCGGGTCCGCTGCTCGACGGCGGCCAGGTCCGCCGCCTGACTGACGGCCGCGCCGGCGCGGCAGGCGTGGGCACGCAGCACGGCGGTGGTCGCGCGGTTCCGGCGGACGGTCTCGCCGTAGAGGGCCGGGATCAGCAGCGTGCTGGTGACGAAGTAGGCGGGTGGCCGGTCGGCGTAGCCGTGCGGGAAGAGCAGGTCGCGGGTGATCACGTAGCCGAGGGAGGCGGCAATCACGCCGGTCCAGCGCAGCCGGCCGCCGTAGGCGGCCATGGCGTAGCAGGCGAAGAAGAGAGGGGTGCGGTCGTCGGAGGAGACCGTGGACGCGAGCGCGATCGTCAGGGTCAGCCAGGGGGCGCTGCGGCGCAGCAGCAGTGCGGCGGCCGCGATCCAGGAGACCAGCAGGCTCAGCCAGAAGTCGGGGAGCAACCCGAGTTTGTGCGTTCCCGCGAGGGCGAGGGTGGCCAGCACCCCGCAGAGCAGAGCGAGCAGCGCGTCCACCCGGCGCGCACCCGCCTCGGTGGGCCGCGCGCCGCTGGCACCGCCGCCCGTGAGCGCGCGCAGCCACCTCTCGGGATCGAGGCGGCGTATCGACGGCATCCCCCCAGCCTGCCCGCCTGCGCCGCCACCGGCATCCCGGCGGAGCGACGCGGCACCGACGGACAGGCCGTTCTGGTGCGGGCCTTGGCCCGGCCTTTGCCCCTCCTGCCGGCTCAGCCGAGGCTGAGGACGGTGCCCGGGGCGATGCTGTTCGGGTCGGCGCCGATGGCGCCCTGGTTGGCGGCGTACAGCTGCTGCCAGCCCAGGCCGAACTGCGCGGCGATGCCGCTGAGGGTGTCGCCGGAGGCGACGGTGTAGCTACCGGACGCGGCGGAGCCGGTGCCGGCGGCGGCCGGGGCAGGGGCCTCCTGCGCGGAGGCAGGCGCGGCGGACGGCGCGGCGGGGGCCGGGCCGCCGGCGGCGAGGCCGGCCTGCTGGGAGCAGACGGGCCAGGCGCCCGGGCCCTGGGTGGCCAGGACGTTCTCGGCGATGGCGATCTGCTGCGACTTGCTCGCCTGGTCGGCGGAGGGCGCGTAGGCGGTGCCGCCGAACTCGGCCCAGGTGCTGGGCGTGAACTGGAGGCCGCCGGAGAAGCCGTTGCCGGTGTTGATGTTCCAGTTGCCGGTGCTCTCGCAGGCAGCGACCCGGTCCCAGGTGTCGACCGAGGCCGCCGACGCGGGCTGCGCCGCGAGGGAGAGCAGGGCGGGTGCGCCGATGGCGGCGACCAGACCGACGACCAGGGTGCGCTTACGGGCGGTGCGCTTGCGGGGAGCGGTGACAGACATGCGAGGGATCCTCACGCCGGGAACAGGGGCAGAGCAGCAGCTTCCGAGCCTTTGAATCTCAGGCCGAAATGCCACTCGTCAGGCGATTCGCTAGACCGAGGCCGTGCGCCGCCTTGTGATTCAAGATTCCCCCGAATCGCCCCGTCGCCGCAGTCGCCGAAAGTGGACATATGGGTCCGCAAAGGAAGGCGACCAAAGGCCCCATATGGCAGATTTGGTCCCGTGCCGCAGCCACCGATACGCGTACTGATCGTCGACGACCAGCCCGTCCTGCGTTCCGGCCTGGTCGCCCTGCTTCGCACGGCGCCGGACCTCGACGTGGTGGGCGAGGCGGAGGACGGCGCGCAGGCGCTGCCGCTGGCGCGGGAACTGCGCCCGGACGTGGTGCTGATGGACCTGGAGATGCCGCGGGTCGACGGCGTCGAGGCGACGCTGCAACTACTGCGGCTGGACGAACCGCCGCGCGTGTTGGTACTGACCACTCACAACACCGACGACAAGGTCATGTCCGCGCTGCAGGCGGGCGCGGCCGGCTTCCTGCTCAAGGACGTGCGCCCGGAGGAGCTGATTGCTTCGGTTCGCACGGTCGCTGCGGGCGGCAGCGCCCTGGCGCCGGACGTCATGGCGGCACTGGTCCAGCGCGCCGGGGCGGACCACCGCACGTCGGAGCGGGCGGTCTCCGCTCGCGAGCGCCTCGACGCGCTGGCGCCCGGTGAGCGCGACGTGCTGGCGCTGGTCGGGGAGGGGCGCACCAATGCGCAGATCGCCGCTGAGCTGCATCTGGCCCCGGCGAGCGTGAAGACCTACGTGTCCCGGATCCTCGGCCAGCTGGGCCTGGACAACCGGACCCAGGCTGCGATCCTCGCCCACGAGGCGGGACTCAGCTCCCGCTAGCGATGTTCGGCTGCGCAGGGGCGGCGCGAGGGGGGGTAGCGGGGTGGCGCGAGGCGGGCCCACGACGGAAGCTGTTCATCGGTTATTTGCCCAACGGACACGTTGGGAGGCACCGGACAGTGCACCATTCCCATGGCACGGCCGCGCCGGGGGTCGGCCCGGGCCGAACCGCGTCGCTCCTGAGGAAAAGGCCCACCGTTGATTACTCCCAGATTGTCCGTCGTCGTCCCGGTCTACAACGTCGAGTCCTATCTCCAGGAGTGTCTGGACTCGATCGCCGCGCAGACGTTCGACGCCTTCGAGTGCGTGATGGTCGACGACGGGTCCACGGACGGCTCAGCGGCGATCGCCGAGGCGTTCGCGGCGGCCGACCCGCGCTTTCGCCTGGTGCGACAGGAGAACCAGGGCCTGGGAGCCGCCCGGAACACGGGATGGCGCAATGTCGCCGCCGGCGCCGAGTACCTGACCTTTGTGGACAGCGACGACACCTTGCCGCCCGATGCCTACGAGCGGATGATCGAGTCGCTGGACAAGACCGGGTCGGACTTCGCGGCGGGCAACGTGCTGCGTCTGGTCGGTGACGAGTTCGTCCCCTCCCGGGTCCACCAGGAGCCGTTCCGGCACGATCTCACGGCCACGCACGTCACCAAGCTGCCGGCCCTGGTGCGGGACCGTACGGCATGGAACAAGGTCTACCGCCGCAGCTTCTTCGAGGACGCCGGCCTGCTGTACCCCGAGGGAATGCTCTACGAGGACGCGCCGGTGAGCATCCCCCTGCACTTCCTGGCGACCAGCGTCGACGTTTTCGAGGAGCCGGTCTACCACTGGCGGATCCGCGAAGCCGGGCAGCTGTCGATCACGCAGAAGCGCACTGATCCGCAGGGTCTCGTCGATCGCGTCCGCTCGATCGAACTCGTGCGCGCCTGGCTCGGGGCCCGCCCGGGCCCGCAGGGCCAGTCCGACCTGCGCGCCTACGACGCCAACACGCTGCGGGAAGAACTCCCCATGTTCTTCGCCTGGGTCTCCCGAGGCGACCGCCCGTTCCGTGTCGCCTACCAGCAGCACGTCAGCCGCCTGCTCCAGGAGATCGGCAGCGAACGGCTGGAGGCGCTCAGCGCGCCGATGCGGCTGAAGTACCGCCTGACGCTCACCAACCACATCGGCACCCTGGTGCTCTTCCAGCGCCTGCAGCAGCGTTACTGGCACCTCCGCCGCCTGGCGACCAGCCTCGCGTCCAAGTCGGCTCGCGACGGAAGCTAGCGCCGCCCGCGGCAACCTTTGCCCTCCCGTACCCTCCCGGCCGAAGGCTGGGGGGGCGTGCGGCTGCGAGGCGCCGGACCGCTGTCGTACGCTGCCCGGCCGTCGGCCGGAAGGTGCCCCCTGCGGCAGGGCAAGGGTTGGCGGTGCCGGCCTAGCTATTAGCTAGTCCTGCTCGGGCCGGATCATGGCGTCGTAGAGGGGGCGCAGGGCGCGCTCCAGTGACCGTTCCAGCGCGCGGTCCTGTGGGGTCGCGCCGGGACCGCCGAGCTCGGCGAGGGCGGGTTCCGGGGGGAGGTCGTCCGGACCGGGGGGCGGGTAGGGGGCGGGCTCGGTCCAGAAGCCGAGCGGGGAGAGCGCCTCGGGGCCCGCACGATGCGGGCCGCGGCGCAGGCGGGCGAGCAGCCGCGCCTCGTCGCGCCCGCGCCAGCGCAGCAGCAGGAACGGATCGTGGTCGAAGGCGCGCGCGACCGCGCCCAGCAGCGCCGCGACGTGGCGGCACACGCCGACGGAGTATCCGCAGGCGCAGTCCAGCGTCAGCTCGCGTGCCTGCGCGGGGAGCAGCGGCAGGCCGATCCGGGCGAGCAGGGCGTCGACGTCGGGCGGCAGGTCCCGCGCGAGCAGGCGGTCGCGGACCGGGACCAGTGCGGCCTCGGCGCGCTGCCACTGCTCGGCGTCGAAGACGGCCAGATCGGCCCAGGCCTCCACCCCGCCGACGCGGGCGCGGGCCGAGCCGGGCGCTATGACGACGTCACGCACCTGCGCCGAGCCGCCCGCCTCGCGCATCTGATCGGCGAGCAGGCCCACGCCGAGGGATTCGACGCGGGCGAGGAACCGCTCGGACCACGGCCGTGTCACAGCTCGCTCACCGCCTCTTCGGCCAGGGTCAGCACCTCGCGCAGCGCGTCGGGGGCGAGAGCGGTGAGGACGTCGAGCGCGCTCCCGCCGCCGTCCACCGCGTGAAGGTCGCCGCCGCCGATCACCGCGTCCGCCAGGGCGCGCTTCGCGGTGAGCAGTTCGTCCACGCGTTCCTCGATCGTGCCCACGCAGACCAGCCGTCGGACCTGGACGTCGCGGCGCTGGCCCAGGCGGTAGGCGCGGTCGGTGGCCTGCTCCTCGACGGCGGGGTTCCACCAACGGTCCACGTGCACCACCTGGTTGGCAGCGGTCAGATTGAGGCCGGTGCCGCCCGCCTTGAGCGAGAGCAGGAAGACGGAGGGACGGTCGTCCTCCTGGAAGGCGTCGACGAGTCGTCGCCGGGACCGCTCAGGCACACCGCCGTGCAGGAAGCGCACCGTGCAGCCGAGCCGCCGCTGCAGGTAGGGCTGGAGCAGCATGCCGAACTGGGTGTACTGGGTGAAGCAGAGCGTGGTGTCGCCTTCGGCGAGCGCCTCCTCCAGGATCTCCTCGAGCCGCGCGAGCTTGCCCGAGCGCCCGGCGAGGCGGACGGCGGCGCCGCGCGCGCCTTCGCCCGTGAAGTGGGCCGGATGGTTGCAGATCTGTTTGAGCCGGGTGAGCGCGGCCAGCACGAAGCCCCGCCGCTCCAGGTCGCGGGTGTAACCCATGCCCTTGATGCGTTGCAGCAGTTGGGCGACGACGGCACGGTAGAGCGCGGCCTGTTCCGCCGTCAGGTTGCAGAGAACCGTCATCTCCTGCTTGCGCGGCAGCTCGGCGGCGATCGCCGGGTCCGTCTTCTGGCGACGCAGGACGAAGGGCGCGGTGCGCTGCCGCAGCAGGGCGGTGGCGCTGACGCTGGCGCTGCGTTCGATCGCCACGGAGTAGCGCTCCTTGAAGCGCTCGGCCGTGCCGAACAGGCCCGGGTTCACGAAGTCGAGGATGGAGTGGAGCTCGGCCAGCCGGTTCTCGACCGGGGTTCCGGTCAGGGCGATGCGGTGCGCGGCGGGCAGCGCGCGGACGGCCCGGGACTGGAGGGTGGCGGCGTTCTTGATGTTCTGCGCCTCGTCCGCGACGAGCCGGTGCCAGTCGACGGCGCGCAGCGCCTCGAAGTCGCGCGCGGCCAGGCCATAGGTGGTGATCACGACGTCGGCGGCGAGCGCCGACTCCTTGATCCGTGCGGCGCCGCCGCGCCGGGAGCCGTGGTGCACGTGGACGCGCAGCTCGGGCGCGAAGCGGGCGCACTCGCGTTCCCAGTTGCCGAGCAGGGACATCGGCACGACGACGAGGCTGGGCGCGGTCGGCGGCGTGACGGAGGCGTACTCGGCGGCGAGCAGGGCGAGGGTCTGCACGGTCTTGCCGAGGCCCATGTCGTCCGCGAGGACCGCGCCGAGGCCGAGCCGGGCGAGGGCGGCGAGCCAGTCGACGCCGCTGCGCTGGTACGGCCGAAGCTCGGCGCCGAAGGACGCCGGGAGCTCGACGCGGGCCGGTGCGGCGGCGGGCCCGGCGGTCTCCCGCGCGCCCGTGAGGGTGGACACCAGTGTGCGGAGCCTCCCTTCGACGTCGACCGAGAGCACCGGCAGCCCGGCCGTTTCGCGGGCGTCGAGGATCAGTTCGAGGACCTCGCTCGCCGCCATGGCCCCGGAACCCTCGCGGTCCAGGAAGGCAGCGGCCGCCGCCAGCCGGTCGGCGTCGGCGACGAGCCAGCGGCCGCGGATGCGGACGAGGGTGTCCTTGGCGGCCGCGAGGTGGGCGAGCTCCCCGGCGGTGAGCGGCTCGCCCCCGAGGGCCAGCTGCCACTGGAAGGCCAGCATCTCGTCCCGGCCGACGAGGCTCTCCCGTTCGACGACCCCGGCCTGCGCGGGTCGGGCCGCCAGCAGCATGCCGAGCGAGGGAGGCTCACGCCACCAGGCGGGCAGCAGCACCAGAAACCCGGCCTCGGCGAGCGCGGGCGCGGCTTCGCGGAGGAAGAGCAAGGCCCCGGCGCGATCGAGCCAGGCGCCCTGGGCGCGCGCCTCCTCGGCGAGTTCGGCGAGGAGTGGATGGCAGCGTGCGGCGCGGTTCAGCTCCAGCGCGAACGCGGCCCGCGGAGCGGTCATGCTCTGCGCCAGCACGTCGGCGCCCGGACCGCCGTCCCACAACTCGGCTGCGGTCACGAGCTGTGACGGCTCGTCAGCCGGGGTCATCACCAGTTCGAGCCACCAGCGGTCCTCGGCTGCGGTCCCCTCGCTTTGGGTCTCGTCGCTGTCGGCCTCCTCCACGGCTGCGTCGCCCTGCGGCTCGACCAGGCGGAAGCCGAGGCGCAGCGGACCGGCGGCGGTGCCGCTGCGCGCGGCCTCGCCACGGCGGAGCGCGTCGGCGAACGGCTGCCAGCCGGCGGCGTCACCGCTCAGCTCGCCGCCCGGTTCGCCGCCGAGTTCGCCATCGGACGAGGCCAGGGCCGCGACCAGGCGCTCCGTGAGATCCGCGTCGGGCCCGGGCCGCCGGACGGCGGGAAGTGCGGAGAGCGAGGCGCGGGCCTCGCGGTCGACCAGGACGGCGAGGAGCTCACCGGCCAGCCCGGCCGCGCCGCGTCGGGCGCCTGCCTCCGCGCGGCAGACGGGCGGGCAGGCGGCGGTCAGCCCGGTGAGCTCGCGGGCGTCGGCTGCCTGCAGGACGGGACGCCAGACGGCGCGGGGGGCCGAGCCGGTGTCGGTGGCGTCCCCCGTCTCGATCACGGGCAGCACGCGGCCGCGTCCGACCAGGCGCCAGGCGAGATCGTGAAGGGCCGTCAGCCAGCGCACCGAGGCGCCGAACGCGGCCTCGACCGGACCGAGACCCGGCAGATCCGGATGGACGGCCTGACGCTCCGGATCGTGCAGCGCGCCGAGGAGCTGGGCCGCCTGGTCCGCGTCGAAGAGCAGGCTGGGGACCCGCCAGGGAGCCAGCAGAGCCCCGGACCAGCCGGACTGCGAACCGGGGAAGGCCACCTCGGGGGAGGGCAGCGGCTCGCCTTCGAGAGTCGGCAGCAGCAGCCGGGTGTCGGCTTCGTCAGCCTGATCGGCGAGCCATTCCAGGCCGGGGCTCACAGCGCCGAGGAGCGCGCGTAGCGCGGCAGGTGTGCAGGCGAACGGGTGCCGGCCCTCGACGGGAGCGCTCTGTGTGCTCCCTGAGGAGGCAGCGGGCGGAGCGGCGTCCTCGGCCCACAGGGCGAGGCGGCGGTCGGCGCGCCACAGCCCGTGCAGTGCGAACATCGAGGAACTCGCTCTCGGTCGTCGGGGTGGCCGTCCACCCCTGGGACCTGCAGCCTAAGCAGCGGCACTGACAGAGCGGCTCTGACAGAACGCCCGTACAGACGCCGAACCGCCGGCGGCCGCGACGGGGGCGCGACTGCCGACGGCAGGGGGTGCTCTGTGCGGCCGACCAGGCTCAGCTCTGGTTGTAGAAGCCGGAGTCGTCCGAAGCGCTGTCGATGACCATGACCTCGATCTCCGGCGGCGCGAGCAGGAAGACCCGACGGGCGATCCGCTCCATCGTGCCGCGGGTGCCGAACACCAGACCGGAAGCGAAGTCGATCAACCGCTTCGCGTCGGGGTCAGCCATCTGGGTGAGGTCCATGATGACCGGCGTACCGACGCGGACATGCTCGCCGATCTCACGCGCCGACTCGAAGCCCGTCGGGCGCACCTGGGTGATCTGCGGCGCGGGCGGCGCGGGATCGAGCTCGGGGGAGTCCCAGGGCTCCTCGTAGTCCGGGACTGCCACCGGGTACCGCCCCGACGGCGCCAGCCACCCGCGGTAATCGTCACGCAGTGCTGCTCCCATGCCCAACCTCCCCATCCGTCCTGCTACCCCGTGTGATGCGTGCGGTGAGGCACGCCCGTGCGTGTTGCTGGTCCTGCTTGTTGCGGTGGCTCATTCCCACCGCGTTGTCCGAGTATCGCATTGATCACCGACAAGGCACCCGTCCGGACGCCTCGCCGCGCCGTCCGTGTCAATCTTTCTGACGATTCGTTCGGACGCGATACCGATTGAGTTGGTTCCATTCGAACATTGGTGCGAATTTGCTCTCACTGAAACTGCTGACTTCCGAAGAGGTCAGGTTTTGCTCCACGACGGCCGGGCAGGCTCACTACTCGCCGGTTGTGCCGTCGATCCGTTCGCGCAGCAGATCCGCGTGTCCGTTGTGCCGCGCGTATTCCTCGATCATGTGGACGTAGATCCACCGCAGTGAGACCTGCTCGCCCCGGCGGATGCCGGTGTCGTTCAGTGCTCGACCAGTCGTCAGCTCCCTGGCCAGGGACATCTCCCGCTGCCAGAGCGCCACGGACTGCTCCGCGTCCGCCGACTCCACCTCGTCGAAGTCCCCGTCGGGGGATGCCTCCGTCCAGAAGTACGCCGGCGTGTCCTGGCCGTCGAGCACGTTGCGGAACCAGAAGCGCTCGACGTCCGCCATGTGCCGGACCAGCCCCAGCAGGGAGAGCGTCGAGGGCGGCGTGGAGCGCTGGCGCAGCTGCGCCGCGTCGAGACCGGCGCACTTGACGGCCAGGGTTTCCCGGTGCCAGTCCAGCCAGCTCTCCAGCATTGCCCGTTCGCCCTGGACATAGGGCGGGCCGGTTCGCAGATCCTTGACAGGAATGACAGCCTGACGCTCTTTTGGTTCCGACGAGTTCGACGGTGTCATGCGCCCATGATTGCGGTTCGGGCGTAATGCGGCCATCGGATTAGTGAGAAGAATCAGAAATCGGCATATTCAAAATCGATCAGGTTTTCGATTGTATGGTGGCGGGCTGTTCCGTGGCCGCACCCGCTCCCGTGCGTGGCGCACCGGGCGCGAGCAGGCGGGCGCCGAGAATCAGACCCAGCGTCAGCACCGTGATCACGCCGAAGCTCGCACGCAGCGAGGTGGCCTGGGCGATCAGGCCGACGGTCGCGGGGGCGATCAGGCTGGACGTGTAGGTGACCGTCGCGACGCCCGCGATGGCACGGCTCGGGTTGTCGCCGCTGTGGCCCGCCGCCGCGAAGCAGAGCGGTACGACCACGGCGATGCCGGTTCCCAGCAGCGCGAAGCCGACGATGGCCTGCGCCGCGCCCTGGGCCGTGACGACGAGGACGCCGCCGGCCAGCGCCAGGACGCCGCTGCCGCGCACGGTGGGCACCGTGCCGAAGCGACGGACCGCCGTGTCGCCGGCCAGTCGTGCGGCGGCCATCGTGCAGGCGAAGGCGGTGTAGCTGGCGGCCGCCACGGCCGGGCCCGAGTTGGCGACGGTGCGCAGATAGACGCCGCTCCAGTCGCCCGAGGCGCCCTCGGCGAAGACGGCGCAGAAGCCCACGAGTCCGATGAGCAGCGCCGAGCGGGGCGGCAGCGCGAACCGGGGTGGCGCCTCCTCCTCCGGCTCCGGCCGGACGTCGAGCAGGCCGCGGCAGACGGGCAGGGAGATCGCGACGAGGGTCGCGGCCACCACTGCGAGATGAAGCGGGGCCGGCACGCCCAGGGCGGCCGCCGTGACGCCGACGGCCGAGCCGAGGAGTCCGCCGACGCTCCACATGCCGTGCAGACCGGACATGATCGAGCGTCCGAGGCGCGCCTCCACCTCCACGCCCTGCGCGTTCATCGCGACGTCGGACACGCCGGAGGTCGCGCCGAAGCAGAGCAGTGAGAGCGCGAGGATCGGGAGGTTCGGCGCGAGGGCCGGCAGGACCAGGGCCGCGGACCAGAGCATGATGAGCAGCCGGATGCCCGAGCGGTGACCGCGGGCATGCAGCAGTCGCCCGGCCAGCGGCATGGCGGCGAAGGAGCCGATGGCGGGGGCGACCAGCGCCAGTCCGAGCTGTCCCGGACTGAGGTGCAGGTGGTCCTTGATCCACGGGATCCGCGTCGCGAAACTCCCCGCGACTGCGCCGTGGACGACGAAGACGGCGGACACGGATCTCCGTGCCCGCCGCAGAGCTTGCTGGCTGGCCACTCCACCCCCAGGTGGTAGGGCCCGCACGCGCCGGTGGACGAGTGGTGGGGCGGGCCTACACGAGTCACTTGGTCTATACCAAGATCCTATCGGCGCGGGGCCGTCGGCGACCAGTGCCGTGCGACTGCCACCTGATGATGGTTCCGGGGTGTTTGGGAGCGTGATGCGGGCCGGTCGGTTCCGCATGGATACCCGCACATGCGGGGCGAGCTGCACTGCAGGGGTCGCTTGTGCCATGCTACGAGTGACGAATGGCTAGCAAGTGCGACAGGATGATCGTCACGTGAACAGCTACCGGATCGGCGAGGCAGCCGCTCTGCTCGGAGTCAGCGCCGACACCATGAGGCGCTGGGTCGATGCGGGCCGCCTGAGCGCCGAAAGGGACGATCACGGCCACCGTATCGTTCCCGGCCCCGAACTCGCCGCCTTTGCGCGGGAACTCGCCAAGCCGGAGACGGCGGCAGCCGAGGGCCTGCCCTCCTCCGCCCGCAACCGCTTCCGCGGCATCGTCACTCAGGTGATCCTGGGCGACGTCGCCGCGCAGGTGGAGATCCAGGCCGGGCCCTTTCGCGTGGTCTCGCTCATCAGCCGCGAGTCCGCGGAGGAGTTGCGACTGGAGCCGGGAGTGCCGGCGGTGGCTGTCATCAAGTCGACCAATGTCGTAGTCGAGCGGACCTGACCGGCGATCCCGCTGTGCCCAGGCCGCCCCAATCGAACCGTGGGGGTTCCATCGATGTCCCGATCCAGTCTGTCCCGCCTCTCCGCGCCGCGTGTCCGCCGCGCCGCCGCCGCGTCGACAGCCGCGCTCGTGCTCGTCGGCCTTGCGGCCTGTAGCTCATCCTCCTCCACCACGGCCGGGAGCACCTCGAGTGCTGCGGCGAGCAGTTCGGCGTCGAGCAGCGCGAGCGCCGCGCTGAACGGGAAGGTGACCGTCTTCGCCGCCGCCTCGCTGAAGAAGACCTTCACCCAGCTCGGCAAGGCGTTCGAGGCCGCTCACCCCGGCGTGACCGTGACCTTCAACTTCGGCGGCAGCGACACCCTCGCGGCGTCCATCGTCTCCGGCGCGCCGGCGGACGTCTTCGCCTCCGCGAGCCTGGCGACCATGAAGACGGTCGTGGACAAGGGCGACACGGCAGCCGCCCCGGTCGACTTCGCCAAGAACGAGCTGGAGATCGCCGTCCAACCGGGCAACCCGAAGAAGATCACCTCGCTCTCCCAGCTCACCGGCTCCGGGATCAAGGTCGCCCTCTGCGCCAAGTCCGTGCCCTGCGGCGCGGCGGCCCAGAAGGCGCTGACCGCGGCCGGCGTCAAGCTCACGCCGGTCACCCTGGAGCAGGACGTGACCGCGGCCCTGACGAAGGTGGAGCTCGGCGAGGTGGACGCCGCGCTGGTCTACCGCACGGACGTCAAGAGCGCCGGCAGCAAGGTGACCGGCGTCAACTTCGCCGAGGCGGGCAAGGCCGTGACGACCTACCCGATCGCCGCCCTCAAGGGCAGCAGCAACGCGGCCGCCGCGCAGGCCTTCGCCGCGTACGTGGCCTCCCCCGAGGGTGAGCAGGTGCTCGCCGCCGCAGGCTTCCAGGCCCCGTGACGAGCAGGCCCGCCGCCGAGCTCGACCAGCCCGAGGTGCTGGAGGGCGCCCCCCGCCGCGCGGCCCGTCGGCCGCGCGGCGGGTCGGGCGGCCGAGCACCGCTGGCGTTGGTGCTTCCGGCCGCGACCGGACTGGCGTTCCTCGTGCTGCCGCTGATCGGACTCCTGGTCAGGGCGCCGTGGAGCGCCATGCCGACGCTGCTCGGCGGCGACGCCGTCTGGCCGGCGCTGCGCCTGTCGCTGATCACAGCCACGGCGGCGACGGCCGTGTCGTTGTTCTTCGGCGTGCCGCTGGCCTGGCTGCTGGCCCGCACGAGCTTTCCCGGGCTGCGGCTGGCCCGGACCCTGGTCACGCTGCCGCTGGTGATGCCGCCGGTGGTGGGCGGCGTGGCACTGCTGCTGGTCCTCGGCCGCAACGGCCTGATCGGCCGGTGGCTCGACTCCGCCTTCGGGGTCACCCTGCCGTTCACGACGGCGGGTGTCGTGGTCGCGGAGGCCTTCGTGGCGATGCCCTTCCTGGTACTCAGCGTCGAGGGCGCGCTGCGCGGTGCCGACTCCCGGTACGAGGAGGCCGCGCTGACACTCGGCGCGTCCCGGTTCACCGTCTTCCGACGGGTGACGCTGCCGCTGATCGCGCCCGGTGTGGGGGCGGGCGCGGTCCTGGCGTGGGCGAGGGCGTTGGGCGAGTTCGGTGCGACGATCACCTTCGCGGGCAACTTCCCCGGCACGACCCAGACCATGCCGCTCGCGGTCTACCTGGCCCTCCAGGACAACCCCGACGCGGCCGTCGCCCTGAGCCTCGTGCTGCTGGCGGTCTCGCTCGCGGTCCTGCTGGCGTTGCGCGGGCGCTGGGCGACGGGGGCACAGGGATGAGCGCCCCGGCCGAACCGCGGCCCGTCGCCCTCGACGCGCGGCTGGTCGTCGACCTCGGGACCTTCTCGCTCGATCTTGCGCTGACCGCCGCGCCCGGCGAGGTCGTCGCCCTCCTCGGGCCGAACGGCGCGGGCAAGACCACGGCCCTGCGCGCTCTCGCCGGGCTCACCCCGCTCACCGGCGGCCACCTGCGGCTCGACGGCGAGACCGTGGAGGAGCCGGACGCCAGGCTGCGCGTTCCGACGGAGCGGCGGCCGGTCGGGGTGGTCTTCCAGGACTACCTGCTCTTCCCGCATCTCTCCGCGCTCGACAACGTCGCCTTCGGGCTGCGCACGCACGGGCGCGGCAAGGCCGAGGCGCGTGCCGAAGCGCGGGCCTGGCTGGACCGCGTCGGCCTCGTGGAGCACGCGGCCGCGCGTCCGCGCGCGCTGTCCGGCGGTCAGGCGCAGCGCGTCGCGCTGGCACGCGCGCTCGCGCCGCAGCCACGGCTCCTGCTGCTCGACGAGCCGATGGCCGCGCTCGACGCCCGAACGAGGCTGGAGGTGCGCACTACGCTGCGCCGCCACCTCGCGGCCTTCGACGCCGTCGCACTGCTGGTCACGCACGATCCGCTCGACGCCATGGTGCTGGCCGACCGCCTGGTGGTGCTGGAGCACGGGCGCGCGATCCAGGAGGGCGCGCCGTCGGAGATCGCGCGGCACCCGCGCAGCGATTACATCGCCCGGCTGGTCGGCCTCAACCTGTTCCGCGGCACGGCCGACGGCCACGAGGTCCGGATCGACGGCGAGGTACAGGAAGGCCGGGCGCAGGAAGGCTGGGCGCAGGGCGCAGCGGACGGCACCGTGCTCTCCGCCGACGACAGCAACGAGGGGCCGGTGTTCGCCGCCTTCCCCCCGGCCGCCGTCACGGTGCACCGGAGCAGGCCCGACACCAGCGCGCGCAACCAGTGGCCGGTCACGGTCGTCGGCATGGAGCTCCACGGCGACCAGGTGCGCCTCGACCTGGCCGGACCGCTGCGGCTGACGGCGGACCTCACCCCGGCGGCCGTCGCCGAGCTCGGCCTGAGCGAGGGCAGCGAGGTCTGGGCCTCGGTCAAGGCGGCGCAGACGCGGGCGTATCCGGCCTGAGGAGGACGGCGCTTCGGCTCACGAGGCGGACCGCTGACACGAGGGCGGTTCTCCCTTCACGCCGGACCGGGCCGTGGACCAGGCCGTGTCGCGGCGCAGGAACGCGGGACGGAGGAGGAGATCGGGCGGGTCGTAGTACCGGTGGAACACCGCGGTCGCGGAGCCTGACAGCGGCGGCACGATCCAGCTCCAGTCCGCAGGCACGGAGCGGCCGTTCCTTCCCTCGCGTTCGATGTGGGTGAGGAAGCGAGCGGATTCGGTGTGGTGGTCCGCGATGGTGACCCCGTCCTCCTGGTAGGAGTGCAGCACCGCGAGGTTCAGCTCCACCAGGGACCGGTCCCGCCACAGGCTTCGCTCGCTGGTCGTGTCGAGGTCGAAGAGCCGGGCGATGGTGGGCAGAAGGTCGTAGCGGTCCAGGTCGGCGAGGTTGCGCGAGCCTATCTCCGTGCCCATGTACCAGCCGTTGAACGGCGCGGACGGATAGCTGATCCCGCCGATCTCCAAGGTCATGTCCGAGACGGCGGGGACGGCGTACCAGCGTAGGCCGAGCCCGGCGAAACCCGGATGATGAGGGTGCCTCAGCGGCACCTCCAGCACGGTGTCCTCGGGCAGTTCGTAGAACTCCGGCGCGGTGTCCGGCGAGGCGTGCACGACCAGCGGCAGCACTTCGAAGGGCTCGCTTCCGCCCTTCCAGCCCAGCCCGCGCGCCAGTGAGACCTGTTCCGCGCTGCGCGGATCATCGGCGTAGCGCACCAACTGCTCGCCGAGGAGCCGGGTTGCCGGACGCCCGGGGCGGTCGGGTGCGAAGACGCTGATGACGGGTCGGATCCGGCCGCCGTTGGTGGCCAGGCGCAGGTGCTCGAAGCATTGCGCGGCGATGTCGTCGGGGTGTTCGAGGTGGCGCAGGTCGCGCACGAGCAGGTTGTTCCAGTACAGCCTCCCGATGCACCGCGCGGAGTTGCGCCAGGCGACGCGGGCGCCGAAGGCGAGCTCCTCGGGGGTGTGCTCGTACGTGCCCGACGACTCCACTGCGGTCCTGATCGCCCGGATGCGGGAGTCTGGGTCGCCGGATCGGGGGTTCTCGTGCGCGAACTGCCGGATGAATGCTTCCGCTGCAGCGAGGGTTTCGGCCTGCGGCGCCGGCTGCGGGTCGGGGCGGGTGAACGGGAACGGCGACACGGGTGCTTCTCTCCGGCGGGTCGGCTGGGCGGGTCGGCAAGATGGGTTCGGCGTGTGACCGGCCACCGCGGCCTCAGGAGATCTGGCGTCGAACCAGTTCACGGAAGGGGCCTTCGGCGGCGAGGAGTTCGGCGGGTGTGCCCTGCTGTGCGACGCGGCCGCCGGACATCACGATCACGTGGTCCGCGTCCAGCACTGTGGAGAGCCTGTGGGCGATGACCACGCGGGTGGCGCGCAGGGTGCGCGTACTCTCGATGACGACGCGCTGCGTCTCGTTGTCCAGCGCACTCGTGGCCTCGTCGAAGAGGAGGATGCGGGGGCGGCGGATCAGAGCCTGAGCGATCATCAGGCGCTGACGCTGGCCGCCGGACACGGTGCCGCCGCCGTCGGAGAGAACGGTGTGCATGCCCATCGGCATGGCCTTGATGTCCTCGGCGAGGCCGGCCATCGCGGCGGCTTCCCATGCCTCTTCGATCGTGTGGGGTTCGGTGCCGCGGATGCAGTCCAGGATCGAGCCGGTGAAGGGCTGCGCATCCTGGAGGACCACGCCGCACTGGCGTCGGACCGCTGTCAGGTCGAGTGAGGCGAGGTCCTGGCCGTCGAAGAGCACGCCGCCCGCCGTGGGCCGGTCGAAGCCGATGAGCAGTCGCAGCAGGGTCGACTTGCCGCAGCCGCTGGCGCCGACGATCGCGACGAACTCGCCCGGTTCGATGCGGAAGGACACGTCGTCGAGAACCAGGGGCCCGTCCTGGGTATAGCGGAAGGACACGTGCCGGGCCTCGATCTCGCCTGACAGCGTCCCGGGCACCGCGGTGCCGCTGCGCACCTCGGGTAGCTCGTTCAGTACCGGCCTGATCTGCTCGAAGAGCGGTAGCGCGGAGGCTGCGGAGAGCAGCGTGCCGGTCAGTTGGGTCACTGCCGTCAGCACCATCGTGACGGCGGTGCTGAACGTGAGGAAGCTGCTCGCCGACATGCTGCCGCGGGCCGGACCAGCCAGCAGCATGAACATCCCGAGCATGCAGAACGGCAGGTAGACGGCATTGAAGACGGTGATCAGGTTCTTGATCCGGCCCACCCGCAGCTGGAGCTCGCGGCTTCGGGCGAAGTCGCGGGCCCAGGCCGCGTAGGCGAAGTTCTCCGCCGCGGCGACGCGCAGCTTGGGCAGGCCGCGCAGGGTCTGGAAGGCCTGGTTGTTGAGCTTGTTGTTGAGCACGATCAACCGGCGTTGCCAGCGCAACTGCCACAGGCCCAGGCCGAGGAAGACGGCTCCGATCACGACCAGCATGCCGATCGCGGCCAGTGCGAGTGGGACGCTGTACCAGAGCAGCAGGCCGAGGTTCACCACGCCGACCGTGCCGGCCTGGACCGCCACCGAGCTGATGCCGGAGAGGATGCGGCGGATGGCGCTGATGCCCATCGCGGCCGACGCCAGCTCTCCGGTCGATCGTCCGGCGAAGAACGTCGTCGGCAGGCGCAACAGCCGGTCCCAGACCGCTGGTTGCAGCGTGGCCTCGACGCGCCCCTCCAGGCGCAGGATCGAGATGTTCTCCATCAGCATGAAAGCCGCGGAGACCAGGGTGGTGGCGGCGATCGCCAGCGATGTCCGGACGATCAGGCTGTTCTCGGCGTTCGGCACGTAGTCGCCGAGCACCTGTCCGGTCGCGATCGGCACCAGGGTGCCGAGCAGAACCGAGACCAGGCCGCTGAGCGCCAGCCGGAGCAGGTCGCTGCGCGTGCCCCGCAGGCTGAAGTGGAGCAACCGCGGGCCGGAGAGGGGCTGTTCCGGAAGCGGGCGGTAGAACATGACCGCCTGCGGCTCGACCTGGTCCGCGGTGGCCTCGCGGATCCGGGTGCGCCTGCGGCCGGCGGGGTCCACCGCCTCGTACCGGCCCCGGCGCCACAGCAGCGCGACGGGAGCCCCGGATCCGGCCCGATGAGCCAACAGGGGGCCGGCGTCCTCCCGCCACCAGCGCCCGGTGAGCCGCACCGGCCGGGTACGGAACCGCGAGGCCACCGCGATCCTCTCGACCGGGGTCAGCCGGTCGTTCGTCGCTCCGCCGCCCGTCGGCGTGGCGACCCTGATTCCGGCCGCCGCGCCCACGACACGGCAGGCGGCGAGCGTGGCTTCGTCCACATCCACGGATGCGCCGGTCCCGCGGCCCGAGCGCTGCATGTTCGAGCGCTGCACGGTCGAGCGGTCGCGGTCCGCACGGTCGATGGAGGTGAGCAGGGCCTGGTCGGCCTGGGCGCGCACCGCCTCGCCGGCCCTGATGCCGGCCGTCGCCCGATCCTCGAAGGCGCGTTCGAGCTGGTCGATCCAGCGGTCCAGCGCGAACAGCAGCCGGCTCTGCTGGTCGATCAGCCGCTGCCACGTCGCCGGGTCGATGAACAGATCCTGTGCCGTCTCGTGGCTGTAGACGCCGCCGTGGAGCAGACTGCCGGGGGTGAGGGACAGCCACTGGATGTCGTCGTCCCCGAAGTCCGAGTAGTCCGAGTGGACGCGCGCTTCGAAGAGGACGTGCAGGCTGCGTCCGACGCCGCGCGCGAAGGCGTCCTCGAGCGGGGTCAGCACACCGTTGGCACCGTAGTACGCCCACTCGGGAGCGTACTGGGGCTGGAAGAACAGCTCCCGGAGCTGGATCCGGCGCAGCACACAGCCCGGCAGCGGCCTGCCGATCACGGTGTGCCGCGGACCGGCGGCCGGGCCGGGCAGCAGGTCTCCCGCGTCGAGGCGGCCCAGGAACTGCCAACGGCCCTCGATCACCGCATCGACGGCGAACAGGTCCATCGCACCGGCGACGACCAGCCACACCACCTGGGGCCCCTCCAGCGGCAGCCGCCGCAGCCCGGTGCAGTCGACCGGCGTGCCCAGGCCGCTCAGGGCGGCGAGCACACCGATGTCGACAGGTGCTTGGGGGGCGTACTGAGCGTCCTGCGCCACGTCAGTGCTCCCTGACCAGCTCGGCATAGGGCCCTCTCGCTGCGACCAGAGCCTCGTGACGCCCGCGCTCGACGATGACGCCGCGATCCAGGACGACGATCTCGTCGCTGTCCCGCACCGTGCTGAGCCGGTGGGCGATCACCACGCAGGCGCAGCCGCGCCGCCGGAGGTTGTCGATGACGAGTTGCTCGGTCCTCGCGTCCAGGGCACTCGTCACCTCGTCCAGGACCAGCACGCTGGGCTGGCGGACCAGGGCCCGGGCGATCTCCAGGCGCTGCCGCTGGCCGCCGGAGAAGTTGCGGCCGTCCTGTTCCACGCGGCTGTGGATGCCCCCGGGACGCCGGGAGACGACATCGAGAACCGCCGCGTCGCGCAGCGCGACGGTGACCGCCTCGTCCGAGAGGGAGGGGTCCCAGAGCGCCACGTTGTCGCGGACCGTGCCCTCGAAGAGGAAGACCTCCTGGTCGACGAAGGAGACAGAGGCGGCCAGCGAGCTGCGCGGGATCTCCTCCACCCGTCGGCCGTCGACGCTGATTTCGCCCTCCCAGGGCTGGTAGAGCCCGGATATCAGCCGGGACACCGTGGACTTCCCGCTGCCGGAGCCGCCGACCAGCGCCACCTGACGGCCAGGGCCGACGTCCAGTGAAAAGCCGTTGAGCAGCGGCTTGTCCAGCGCGCTGTACCCGAACGTGACGTTCTCCAACACCACATGGCCGCTGAGCCGGCGCGCACCGGCGCTCGGCCCGGAGCGTGTGAGCTGCGGGTCGACCGGGAAGCTCTCCACGTCCTTGAGTCGGGCCATGTCGGCCGCGAAGTCCTGGACCCGACCCGCCACCCCGTTCAGCCGCGCGACCGGCGCGGTGAAGCCGGCCACCAGGGCCTGGAAGGCCACCAGCAGACCGATCGAGATCCGGCCCTCCACTGCCCGCAGCCCGCCTATCAGCAGGATCAGCGCACTGTTGAGCGCGGCCAGGGTCGGGGCGACGACGGCCAGCGCCGCACTCGGCACACCCAGACGCTGCTCCCCGTTCAGGGTGATCGCGTGCTGTCCGGCCCAGCGGCGGAAGTACCCGGTCTCACCGCCGGTGGCCTTCATCGTCTCGATCAGCTGGAGCCCGCTGTAGGAGGTGTTGGTCAGCCGGGCGCTGTCCGCACGCAGCTTCTGCACGCCGGTGCCCCGGATGCGTACCACCAGGCGCAGAGCCACCACGTTGAGCAGTGCGATGCCGATCCCGAGGACGGTCAACTGCGGGTCGTAGGTCCACAGCAGGAGCGCGTAGAGGACCACGACCAAGGCGTCCACACCGGCCGCGGTGAGATCTCTGGCCAGGGTCTCGGCCACGGCGTCGTTGGACTGAAGGCGCTGGACGAGGTCTGCGGGGTTGCGCTGGGCGAAGAAGGCGACGGGCAGCCTGAGCAGATGGCGCAGGAAGCGGGCGCTGCTCAGAGTGGACGAGATCATCCGTCCGCGCAGCAGATTTGCCTGCTGTACGCCGATCAGCACGGCGGTCAGCAGCACCATGGCCGCCATCGACGCGAAGAGAACCGGCAGCAACGAGGTCTGACCGCCGATCAGGAACGCGTCGATGTAGGTGCGGTTGAGCGCGGGCAGCGCTGCGCCGACGCCGACGAGGAGCAGGCTGGCGACGAGGACAGCCGCTGTGGTGCCCCCGGTGCCCCGAAGCCGCGCGGGCAGGGTGCTCAGCATCCCCGGCCGCTTGCCGCCCGCCCGGAACTGCAGGCCAGGCTCGAACGTGAGGACCACACCCGTGAAGCTGGAGTCGAAGTCCTCCTCGTCCACGAACCGGCGACCTCGGGCAGGGTCGTTGATGTGCACCCCACGTCGGCCGAGGCGACGTCCCATCCCCTCGTAGACGACGAAGTGGTTGAACTCCCAGAACAGAACGGCGGGCGTGCGTACCTCAGTCGCCAGCGCCGCGGGTTCCATCTGCATGCCCTTGGCGGTGAGCCCGTAACTACGGGCGGCCTTCAGCACGTTGCTCGCGCGGGAGCCGTCCCGGGAGACGCCGCAGGCGATCCGCAGCTCCTCGAGGGGCACGTGCCGCCCGTAGTGTCCGAGCACCATGGCGAGGGCCGCGGCCCCGCACTCGACGGCCTCCATCTGGAGGACGGTGCGGGTGCGAACGGTCTTCTGCCGCTTGGCCTTGGGGCGTCGGCGACCCTTGCCGTGGAGGTTGCTGTGCCGAGGGCTCGCGGCGATCGGGGTCGAGCCGCCGTGTCGGGGGCTCACGGCAGAAGCCATGCGATCGGGTGCTCTGCCGCCACCTGGACAGCGGCGCTCACCGACGCCGTGGACGGGAGCGGGTACGGCGGGCCGTCCGTCGAGGACCAGATGTATCCGGACCTGGTCCTGTTCGACCGCTCCAACTGCACCACGACCGCCACCGGTTCGCCCTGTGCGCTGAACTGCCGGCCGAGCTCGATGCTGCCGAGAAAGCTGGTGATCTGCTGCTGTGACTCCGGGCTTGTTCCGACTGACAGGACGTGCCCGCGCAGCACGCCGTACTGCTGTACGGACACGGACTGGACGGTGAGGTCCACCGCTGCGCCGGCCGGGATCGACGACGCGTCGCTCCCGGACGCGTACAACACCGCCACCAGAGGCTCGCCGGTGCTGGAGATGCGTTCCACGGTCGCCAGGTCGGAACCGGTCTCGACGACCGAGCCGATCCCGGCCGAGAGCGCGGTCACCCGTCCGGCCGCCACCGTCCTTACCGTCTGGACTTTCTGACCCGCGCTCGTCCGCACGCTGAACAGCGGGGCGCCACCGGCCACGGTGTCACCCTCGTTGGCGAAGACGGTGACGACCTGCCCGGTGACGGGACTCTGCAGGGTGTAGCTGCCTTCCGGGTGGATCAGGACCCCGGACGCGCTCACCTTCGAGGAGACTGTTCCGGTCACCGCCCAGAAGCACACGACCGCCACCACAACCGCCGAGACCACCAGCACGAGGCGGCCCTGCGGCCGGGCGAGATGGGCCGGCACGTCGAGATCCTCGGGCGATTGCTGCTTGGCAAGCGCCTTTCGCCGGAACTGCACAGAGATTTTCCTTAGACTGCTCGACGTTGAATCCGTCGATTTGAGGCACGGGCGTGAATCAGGCCCCGGAACGATAATTCCGGGGCCTGAAGCCGGAGCTTTCGGCTCGGCGGGAGATATCTCGGTCAGATACCCGAAACGATGCCGGTGAGGCCGCTGACCGGGCCGGTGAGGCCGGCCAGACCGGTGGCGGTGCTGACCAGGCCGCCGACCGGAAGCATGGACCCGACGGCGCCCAGGGTGTCCGAGACGCCGGTCACGCCGACGCCGCCGCCCAGGGCAACGCCGCCGCCCAAGCCGATGCCGCCGGCCACGCCGTCCAGGTCCATGTCGTCGAGCTCGCGGGTCTCGACCTGGGGCGTGAAGTCGCTGCGCATGAGTGTATTTCCTCTCAATGCTCTGAGTATTTCCGATGCAGGGAACCGGTATCTGCGACTCCCTTTCTTGGCATGATCCAACCATGCAATCCGGACATATGTCCATCGAAGCAATGAGGTCATTATGTGAACATTCCAGTCGTTTTGCGGGTGGAATCTGCGGTCGGCCGGGCAGGATTATGGAGCTTCGGTGAACGGTGGTGGCGTAATTGCGTTCGATACGTGGTGCCGCGGCGGAAGCGATGGGTCGGAGGGCGGCATTTGTGTGCCAAGCGAGGAGATCAGGGAGACGAAGTGGGGAGCGGCCCGGCGGACGGACTGATTCAGCGTCAGCGCGCTGCGGCCGGACGCCCTGGAAGCGGAAGGCGACCTTCTGGTCGTCTTGTCTGTTCGCGGTTCCCGCGGCTAGCGTTCATGCCAAGCCGCCAGGCCGTTCCCGATCGCCCGCTGCAACGGTCATTCCTTGGGAGCTATGAACACCGAGCACGAAGCCGCCGCAGTCCGCCTCGGGACTGCGCGCAGGCAGCCGCACACGCGAACCAACGCCCGGGTCCTTCGCGTCCAGGGCTACACGGCCTTCGTCGAACTTCCCGCGTGGCGCACCGGTGCCATCCTCGGGGCCGTCGACGTCGACGAACTGGCCCAGGACACCGACCTCGCACCCGACGAGCTGGTCGGAGCACACCTCAGCGTCGCGGTACTGCTCGACGCGCTGCTCCCGGACGGCCTCCGCCCGCATGGATGGGAAGCGGTACCCCCGCTGTGCGGGGAGGCCGACGCCCGGCCTTCCAGGATGCCGCGCACGGGCTTCTGGACCGTCTGGGCGAGACCGTGTCCACATACGCAGGTGAACCCGTTCGGCTCCTGACCGACCGATCTGTGGAGGATCCGTCGCGATGCCGCCGTACCGCTAGGACGGCGCGGTGATCCGGGCGACCAGGTCGAGCCAGCCGGCCTCCAGCTCCTCCAGTGCGCGTCGGCGGACCGTCAGCAGATGGTGGACCTGGGCCGGATCGAGTGAGCCGAGCATCGTGGCGGCCAGCAGCTCCAGGTCCCCGGAGACGCCCGCCTCGCCGAGCAGGAGTGCCAGGTGGCGTTCGCGCACGACGCGGGGCGGCGCGTCGTAGCGCTGCGCCGCGCTCTTGTCCGCCTCCACGTAGATGTCCATGTTCTGCCGCAGGTGACGCAGCGAGGCGACGCCGAAGGCGCGCAGCCGCTCGACGGGCGGGGCGCCCGGGCCGAGCGGCGGCGGACCGAACATGAACGCCTGCTGCATCTCGCACTCCGCCTGGTCCAGGACCGCGAGGAACAAGCCGAACCGGTCGCCGAAACGCCGGAAGACGGTGCCCTTGCCGACGCAGGCGGCGGTGGCGACCGCCTCCATGGTCAGGTGTTCGGCGCCGTGCTCCTGGATCAGTTCGGCCGCCGCCGCGAGCAGCTTGGCCCGGTTCCGGGCGGCGTCGGCGCGCTCCGGCGCGGGGGAGGCGAGCAGCTCGATCGGCTCGAGGGGCGGGGTCATGGACCCAGGGTAGCGCGCGGGGAACAAAACTGGACCGCAGTCCGCTTAGTGTGTTACTTCTAATAACCGGACCCCGGTCCGCTAAATACTTCCAGCTCTGCCCATCCCCCGGGAGATCTCATGTCTGTTCGTATCGCCGCCCTGGTCGGCAGCCTCCGCGCCGGTTCGCACAACCGCCAGCTCGCCGAGGCCGCCGTGAAGCTGGCCCCTGCGGGGGTCGACGTGGTCATCGTGGAGGGCCTGGCCGACGTGCCGTTCTACAACGAGGACATCGACGTCGCGGACGGCGCTCCGGCCGCGGCCGTTGCACTGCGGGAGACGGTCGGCGCGGCCGACGCCGTGCTGCTGTTCTCGCCCGAGTACAACGGCACCATGCCCGCCGTCCTGAAGAACGCCATCGACTGGCTGTCCCGCCCCTACGGCGCCGGCGCGCTGACCGCCAAGCCGGTCGCGGTCCTCGGCACCGCCTACGGCCAGTTCGGCGGGCTCTGGGCCCAGGACGAGGCCCGCAAGGCCGTGGGCATCGCCGGTGGCGCGGTGCTGGAGGAGGTCAAGCTCTCCGTCCCCGGCTCCGTCGTGCGCTTCGCCGAGACCCACCCGGCGGACGACGCCGAGGTCGCCGAGCAGCTGACCACCCTGCTGACTCAGGTCGCCGCTGCCGCTGCCTCGACCTCCGTCGCCGTCTGACGCACCCCGCACCCTGCACACGCGGGTCGGCCCCGCTCCTCGACGGAGGAGCGGGGCCGACCTGCTTGCTTGCACCCTGCTTGCGTGAACCGGGTCAGACGTTCCAGACCTGGAACTCCGAGAGCTGCGCGGCCGGCCAGCCCGTGTTCGCGGTGACGTTGATCCGCCAGTACCGCTGCGTGTTCGCCGGGAAGGTGATGGTGACGGTGTTGCTGTTGACGTTCGGGTCGAAGGTGTAGGTCGCCGAGGCCACCACCGTGCTGAAGTTGCTGCCGTCGGTGCCGGCGAGCAGCGAGAGCGTCTGGTTGCGGGCCCCCCAGCTGGTGCTCGGGGGCAGCTCCAGCACCACTCGGCTCGCGCTCTGCGCCGAGCCGAGGTCGACCTGGACCCACTGCGGGAAGGCGTTGTTGGCGCTCTCCCAGTAGGTGCTCGGGTTGCCGTCGGTGACGTTGGCGGAGGAGTAGTTCTGGGTGTGGCTGGACTCCGCCGTGGACTTGCCGGCCGCCAGGTTGGTGGCCACCGTCCCTGCTCCGGTGCCGGTCAGCGCGACCGTGACCGGGCTGTTGGTGGCGTTGCCGTTGATGGTGACCGTGCCGGTACGGGTGCCGGACGCGGTCGGGGTGAAGGTCACGTCGACCGTGCAGGAGGACCCGGCGGCGAGGGAGCTGCCGCAGGTGTTGGTCTGGGCGAAGTCGCCGGTCGTGGTGACGGAACTGATCGACGCGGCGGCGGTGCCCGTGTCGGTGACCGTGACGGCCTGCGCCGCGCTGGTGGTGTTGAGCGTCTGCGCGGCGAAGCTCAGCGAGGTGGGCACCACCGACAGCGTCGCCGCCGAGGAGCCGCCTCCGCTCGGGAAGACCTCGAAGTCCGAGAGCTGCCCGGCCGACCAGCCGGTGTTGCCGGTGATGTTCACCCGGACGTAGCGGGCGTTGGTCGCGCTGAAGGGGATGGTGACGGTGTTGTTGTTGGCGTTGGGGTCGAAGTTGTAGCCGGCCGAGCCGACGATCGTCGAGAAGTTGCTGCCGTCCGTCGAGCCGAGGACCGAGAGCGTCTCGGTGCGCGCGGCCCAGGCGGTGGCGGGCGGGAGCTTGAGCACGATCTTGCCGACGCTGTAGCTCTGGCCGAGGTCGACCTGCGCCCACTGCGGGAAGGAGCCGTTGGCGCTCTCCCAGTACGTGGACGGGTCGGCGTCGGTCAGGTTGGCCGGGGTGTAGGAGCCGTTGCTGGAACTGGCGGAGGCGGGTCGGCCCGCGGCGATGTTCGTGGTGCTGTCGATGGCGGTGCCGCTCAGCGCGACGGTGGTCGGGCTGTTGTTGGCGTTGCTGGTGACGGTGAGCGTGCCGGTGCGGGTGCCGCCCGCGGTGGGCGTGAAGGTGACGGTCACCGCGCAGGACGCGCCGACCGCGACCGAGGAGCAGTTGTTCGTCTGGGTGTAGTCACCGGTGACCGAGACACCCGAGACGGACGCGGACGCCGTGCCCGAGTTGGTCACCGTCACCGTCTGCGGTGCGGCGGAGGAGCCGACCACGGTGCCGGCGAAGTTCAGGCTGCCCGGGTTGGCCCCGAGCACGGGTCCAGGGGCGGTGCCGGTGCCGGAGAGCGCCACGGTGTTGGTGACGCCGCCCGCGGTGACGGTCAGGCTGCCGCTGCGCGCGCCGGTCGCGGTGGGCGAGAAGGTGACGCTGACCGTGCAGGAGCTGTTCGCGGCGATGGAGCTGCCGCAGTTGTTGGTCTGCGCGAAGTCACCGGTGGTCGCGATGGACGAGACGGAGGCGGCCGAGCCGGTCGGGTTGGAAACGGTGACCGTCTGCGCGGCGCTGGTCGCACCCGTCGCGACGGAGCCGAAGCCCAGTGCGCTCGGACTGGCCGTCACACCCGTCGCCGGGTAGGGCGGGTAGACCGGAGTCGGCCAGCCGCTGCAGTACGGCGTGCCGCTGATGCCGGAGTTGCCGCCGCCGTCGGTGACGACGAAGTTGCCACCCTCGCAGTTGTAGACCGGGGCGGGGCCGTTGACGCCGGTCGCGACGACGTTGGTGAAGCTCGCCGCGCCGCCGGTCTGCTCCTGGAGGGCGAAGGTGCCGGTGCCGGCGATGGTGACGTTGTTCAGGTTGACGCCGCTGATGGTGCCCTCGACCCACTGGATCGCTTCGTAGGGGCTCTGCTCGATCAGGGCGTTGCTCACGTTGATCGGCCCGGTGATCGCGCCCTGGCTGCCGTCGAACCAGAGCGCGCCGACGCCGAACTGCCAGTTGGGGTCGAGCGAACCGTCGCGGATCAGGGTGTTGTTCGAGATCGTCGTGGTGCCGACCGGCGTCGAGGTGAAGCGCTGCCCGACGTGGATGCCGCCGCCCTGGGTGAGGCCGGTGTCCTCGACCAGATTGCCGGTCACCGTGTTGTCGTGGCCGCCGTAGATGGCGATGCCGTTCGCGAGCTGCTGCAGCTGGACGGTGTTGTTCGAGATCGTGTCGTTGGCGTCTGCGCCGAGGCTGGAGTCGGCCCAGGTGGCGATGCCGTCGTCACCGGTGTTGCGGATGTCACTGTTGGTCACCTTGGAGTTGGTGACCCCGCCGTGGAAGTTGATCCCGTCGGCGGTGGTGTTCCGGATCCGCATACCGGAGAAGGTCAGGCCGTCCATCGGCCCGTCCATCCAGGCGCCGACCTTCATGTGCTCGATCCACAGGTTCGACACCGTGGAGTTGCTCATCGCGCCGCCGATGCCGTTCACCTGGGCGCTGTCGTTGCGGTCCTGGACGTCGCCGGAGATCGCGAAGTTCTGCAGGTGCACGTTGGTGCTGGGGTTCGGCGCCGAGTTGCCGTAGAAGCCGGGCGCCGCGCCGGTGACGGTCGAGTACCACATGCCCGCGCCGGCGACGGTGACGTTGTTGACGGCGATGTGCCCGGGGATGTCGAAGGTCCCCGGCGGGATCCACACCGTGCCGCCCGACCCGGCGGCCGCGATCGCCGCGTTGAACGCGCTGGTGGAGTCGGTCGCGCCGGTGGCGTCCGCGCCCTTGCTCGTCACCGAGACCGAGCCCGCCGGCTGCGTCAGCGCGGCGCCGACCTGCTCGAAGTCGGCGAAGTCGACGGTGTAGGAGGCGGCACTGTCGCCGGAGTCGACCTGGAGCTTGAAGGTGGTGCCTTGCGGATAGGTGGTGTTGAGGAGGCGGTGGGCCTCGTCGTAGAAGTGGTGCGGGTTGCTGCCGGGAGTGTTCGTGAAGGGGTAGCTGCCGTAGAACCAGCTGTAGGCGTTGGTGAGAGTGAAGTCGGCCTGCCGGACCCCGTTGATGTAGAGGGAGATCGGGGCGGTGTAGACGGAGCCGTTCGCGGTGTCGGGGATGCTGTAGCGGAAGTTGATCGAGTTGGTGGCCACCGGCGTGGTGAAGGTGACGTACTGTCCGCTGCCACTGCCGGAGAGCGTCACCGCCTTGCGGCCCGACGCCTCGTCGGCGAGCTGGCCCTGGGTGTAACTCGGGCCGATGACAGTGCCGTTGGTGGCCGAGCTCTCGGCCTGCACCTCGGTGTAGGGCAGGCTCGCCCCACTGCCGCCGGTGGCTGCGGCCCAGGCGGGCTGACTGGCGGCGGGGACGACGACGGCCGCTGCGGCGAGCAGCGTGGAACCCGCGGCGAGGGCGAGCGCCCGCCGTGGATCTCGGATGGTTCGGAACACCTTTGCTCCCATGGAGAGTGGGTGGAGGAGCGACGGCGCCGGGGGGACGGCGCGAGGGGCGGCGCAAGGGTGACCGTAAGGTCTTCGATGGCCAGTCGCAATATCTCGACATGAACTTGTTGATTCCTGTGCTTGTGATTGCAAGAACATCGGTAGTCGGCGTGCCGACTTTCGGGGCGTGGAGGGCCCGCACAGGATGGTCGGAGCGGGGGGCGAGCGGGGCGAGCTGAACGGAGATCGGCGCATGGGTCTGACGGCACGTGGGATCCGAGCGGCGGGCGCGATGGCGCTGCTGGCGGCCGTGAGCGGCTGCGCGAGCGGCACCGCCGCGTCGGTCGGTGCGGGCGTGGGTGCGGGCGTGGGTGCGACCGCGAGCGTGGCTGCCGGGTCGGGGGCCACGCCCGGCGCGTCGAGCAGTGCGGTGGTCACCGCCGTTCCTTCACCGTCGTCGTGGTCGCAGCAGCGGCTCGACCAGGCCTTGACCGCACACGGAGGGAACACCCGCACCGCGAAGTCGAACGTGGTCACCGCGCGGGTCGGCGCGATCTTCGCCAAGAGCGGTAAGGGCGACCACTTCTGCACCGGCAGCGTCGTCCAGAGCAAGGGCCAGAGCATCGTGGTGACCGCCGCGCACTGCGTCCACGGCGGCAAGGGCGGCGGTTACAACACCGACATCGTCTTCGTCCCCGGCTACCGCGACGGGGCCGAGCCCGAGGGGGAGTGGCCGATCCGCGGCATCGTCGTGGACCAGCGCTGGATCGACTCCACCGATCCCGATCTCGACGTCGCCTTCCTCGTGCTCGGGACCGTCGGCAACAGGGCCATCGCCTCCGTCCTGGGCGGCAACAAGCTCGGGGTGAACCTGGGCTTCGACCGCACCGTCGCGCTCACCGGTTACCCGTCGAACGCCGGCGAGCCGATCGCGTGCTTCAACACGACGACGCAGCAGAGCGCGCACCAGATGAAGATCGCGTGCAAGTCCTTCCCCGGCGGGACGAGCGGTAGCCCCTGGCTCACCTCCTTCGACAAGAAGACCCGCACCGGCACGGTGATGGGCGTCATCGGCGGCTACCAGCAGGGCGGCGACACCGACGACGTCTCCTACAGCCCGTACTTCGACAACGACGTGCTCGCCCTCTACAACCAGGCGGTCGCCCAGGGGGGTTGACGACGGCGGGCGGGCCGCCCCGTCACTGCCCGAGGCCGAGCAGCTTCACCGCCTCCTCGCGCATCTCGACCTTGCGGATCTTGCCGGTCACCGTCATCGGGAAGCCGTCGACCAGGTGCAGGTAGCGAGGGACCTTGTAGTGGGCGAGCCGGCCGTCGCAGTAGGCGCGCAGCTGCCCGACCGTCAGCTCGGCCGCGCCCGGCCGCAGTTTGACCCAGGCCATCAGCTCCTCGCCGTACCGCTCGTCGGGGACGCCGATGACCTGCACGTCCTCGATGTCCGGGTGGCTGTAGAGGAACTCCTCGACCTCGCGCGGGTAGACGTTCTCGCCGCCGCGGATGACCATGTCCTTGATCCGGCCGACGATGGAGAGGTAGCCGTCCTCGGCCATCTCGGCGAGGTCGCCGGTATGCATCCAGCCGTCGGCGTCGACGGCCTCGGCGGTGCGCTCGGGTTCCTCCCAGTAGCCGAGCATGACCGAGTAGCCACGGGTGCACAGTTCGCCCGGCGTGCCGGTCGGGACCGTGTCGCCGGTGTCCGGATCGACGACCTTGACCTCGACGTGCGGGTGGACCCTGCCGACCGTGGCGACGCGGTGTTCGAGGGAGTCGTCGGGGCGGGTCTGGGTGGAGACGGGAGAGGTCTCGGTCATGCCGTAGGCGATGGTCACCTCGGCCATGCCCATCTCGGCCATCACCCGCTTCATCACCTCGACCGGGCAGGGCGAACCGGCCATCACGCCGGTGCGCAGCGAGGAGAGGTCCCAGCGGCCCGGGTGCGCCTCCAGCTGGGCCAGCTCTGCGATGAACATGGTCGGCACCCCGTAGAGCACCGAGCAGCGCTCGGCCTGGACAGCGTCCAGCGCCTCGGCCGGGTCGAAGAGCTGCCCGGGGACGACGATGCAGGAACCGTGGGAGGTGGCACCGAGGTTGGCCATCACCATGCCGAAGCAGTGGTAGAAGGGCACCGGCACGCAGACCCGGTCCTGCTCGGTCCAGCCCTGCACCTCGGCGACCTGGAAGCCGTTGCCCAGGATGTTGCGGTGCGACAGCGTCGCGCCCTTCGGGCGGCCGGTCGTCCCGGAGGTGTACTGGATGTTGACGGCGTCATCGGGGGTGAGCGCGGCCTCGCGCTCGCGCAGTCGGTCGAGCGGAACCTCGCGGCCCGCCTCGACCAACGCGTCCCAGTCGGGCGTCCCGATGTACACCACGCGTGCGAGCGTCGGGCACTCGTCACGCACGGCCTCGACCAGGGCGACGTAATCGCTCGCCTTCACCCGGGTTGCGGAGACCAGCAGCCGGGTGCCCGACTGCTGCAGGGCGTAGGCGATCTCGTGGCGCCGGTAGGCCGGGTTGAGGTTGACCAGGATCGCGCCTGCCCGGGCGGCGGCGTACTGCGTCAGCACCCATTCGGCGCAGTTCGGCGACCAGATGCCGACCCGGTCACTGGCGCCGATCCCGGCGGCGAGCAGGCCGCGGGCCAGGTCGTCGACGGTGGCGTCGAACTGCGCGTAGGTCCAGCGCCGCCCGCTCGCGCACTCGACCAGGGCGTCCCGGTCGGGGTGGGTCCGCGCGGTGCGGGCGAGGTCGGCGCCGACGGTTCCTTCGGGCAGCGGCGGGGTGGTCCCGCCGCGCCGGTGGGAGAGTCGTGGGTCGAGGTCGACGGCGGACATGACAGCACTCCCGGGTCGGCGGCTTCGGTGCAAGGGAGCCTAGGGGAGGGGTCGGGTCGTGTCGACGGCCGCGCCGTCGGCCAACCTGCTGCGGAATCGCCGTCAGCCGGGCGACACGAAGTAGTACCGGTGCTGGGTGAGCAGCATCCCCTCCTCGCTGACCGTGAAGAAGTCCGCGAATTCGACGGCATCTGTCTCCCTCCCCGTATCCGCCGTCCCCGACTCCGCTCCCGACCGCTCACCAGTCCGCCGGACGAGCCGTCCGGCTACGGCGATCACGTCTCCGGCTGCGAAGATCCGTCTCGTCTCGTGCCGGGCGAACGGGCCGGCCATGTCTCGCTGCAGGCCGATCACCTCGGACCTGCCGTGCCCCACCGGGGCGCCCGGTGACCAGAGCCGTACGTCGGCGTCGAGGAGCGAGCCGCAGCCGTCCATGTCTCCTGTGTCGATGTAGTGGTAGAGAAGGCGGATGTGGTCGATCCCGGCCGCGAGGACCGGGGTGCCGAGTTGCTGTCGCCCTGTCTCGTTGCGCTGCGCGATGTCCGTCCTCCCATACGCGGCGCGGCACGGGGGCGACCGTGCCGCGTGGTCTACACCGACCGCAGCCTCGCAGGGTCCGACTTCTCCGCGCCTTCATCCGGCATTCACGGCGCTATCGCGAACAGTCGGCGGAAGGGGAATTGGGGCCTTGGATTTGTGATCGTATCGTGGACAAGAGGTCGTCGTTCGGCAACACTCTGAGCGGTGTCATGACATGACGGGCCAAAGGTGGGCTTAGGGCCTGGAAAGGCAGTGTGCATGGCCGAGTCGACCACGGCGCAGCCGTCCGGCGTCGACGGACCGGGGCTCAACGCAGGGCTCAACTTCCACATCCTGGGCCCGCTCGAGGTGCGCGCCGGCGGTTCTCCGGTGCGCATCGCGCCAGGCCGGCAGGAGACCATGCTGGCCGCGCTGCTGCTCGACGCGAACCGGGTGGTCAGCATGGACCATCTCATCGACCTGATCTGGGACGAGTGCCCGCCGAACACGGCGCGCACCCAGGTGCAGATCTGCGTATCACGGCTGCGCAAGGTGCTCACGGACGCCGGCATCGACGCGCCCATCGACACCCGGCCGCCCGGTTACCTGATGCGGGTGGCTCGGGACGTGCTGGACCTGCACGTGTTCACCCGGCACGTCCACCAGTCCCAGATCCTCGCTCGGGAGGGCCGCGCCGCGGAGGCCGCCGGGCTGCTGCGGGAGGCCACGTCGCTGTGGCGGGGCCCGGCGCTGAGCGGCATCCCGAGCGAGGATCTCCGGGCCAAGGCCACGCGGTTGGAGGAGAACCGCACGGCCGCGGTCGAGACCTACATCGACCTCGAACTCGCCCTGGGCCGCCACCGCGAGCTCATCGGCGAGATCGGGCAGCACCTGCACGAGCACCCACTGCGCGAGCAGTTGCGGCGCCAGTACATGCTGGCGCTGTACCGGTCCGGCCGGCAGTCCGAGGCACTCGCGGCCTACCGCGACGGCCGCGACCTGCTCGCCGACGAACTCGGCCTGGACCCCGGCGAGCAGCTGCGGGCCCTCGAGGCGGCGATCCTGGCCGGCGACCCGAAGCTGCTGCTCGCCGCCGAACCGGCGGCTCGGGCGGCGGTTGCCGTTCTCGCCGCGCCGACGGCGGGCGGAGCGGGCGGAGCAGTCGAGGCGGGCGAGGCGGACCGGGCGAGGGTGGCGGCAGCCGACTCGGTCGGACCGGCCGGGGAGCCCGCACCGACGCTGACCGGGCCCGTCCTCGCCGGCGACAAGCCGCGTCAACTGCCCACCGACGCCGCGGACTACATCGGCGGCGAGCCACTGGTCGCCGGGGTCAAGGCGGTCCTCGCGGACGGCTCCACCGCGGCCCGCGTCGTGATGATCGTCGGCCGCCCGGGCATCGGCAAGAGCGCGGCCGCGACGCACATCGGGCACCAGCTCGGCGACGCCTACGCCCCGGACGGCCAGCTCTACTGCGACCTGCGCGGGACCGGGTCCAACCCGGTCTCCCCCCGCGAGGTGCTCGGCCGCTTCCTGCGCGCGCTGGGCATTCCGGGGCTGATGATCCCCGACTCGCTCGACGAGCGCGCCGAGACCTACCGCACCATCCTGGCCACCCGCAGGGTGCTGGTCGTCCTCGACGACGCCGCCTCCGAGAGCCAGGTCGGCCCGCTGATCCCGGGCGCGGGGCGGTCCGTGGTGATCGTCACCAGCCGGACCCGGCTGACCGGGTTGCCCCGCCCGCACTGGATCGAGCTGGACATCCTCGACCCCCCGTCGGCACTGAAACTGCTCGGCCAGGTGATCGGGGCGCACCGGGTGGCCGGTGAGCGCGAGGCGGCTCTCGCGCTCGCGCGCACCGTGGGCGGGCTGCCGTTGGCGCTGCGTATCGTCGCGGCTCGCCTCGCCGCGCGCCCGCACTGGTCGTTGGCCTCGATGGTGGAGCGGCTGGCGAACGAGCGGCGCCGGCTCGACGAGCTGGCACACGGCGACATGACGGTGCGTGCGAGCCTTTCGCTGACCCACGACGGTCTGGGCTGGGCGGACCGCCGGCTGCTGCGGTTGCTCAGCCTGGCCCAGGGGCCCACGCTGCCGGGCTGGTTGGCCGGGGCGCTGCTGGACGACCACCGCTCGCAGCCCTCCGATCTGATGGAGGGACTCGTCGACGTGCAGATGCTCGACGTGGTCGGGATGTCGCCGCGTGGCGAGGTCCAGTACCGGCTGCACGAGATCGTCCGGATGTTCGCGCGCGACGAGCTGGAGGCGGCCGAGACCGCGGACGGGCGGCGCGAGGCGGTCGAGCGGATGGTCGGCGGCTGGCTGGCCATCGCGGAGCGGGTGCACCGGGCGGTCTACGGCGGCGACTACACGATCCTCCGCGGCACCGCGACCCGCTGGCAGCCTCCGGAGCGGTACGTCGACCAGCTGGTCGCCGATCCACTGGAGTGGATGGACAGCGAGCACGTGAACCTGTGCCAGGCCGTCGGCGACGCGGCGCAGGCCGGGCTGGACGAGCCCTGCTGGGAGCTGGCGACCACCTTGGTCACCCTGTTCGAGGCGCGCGGCTATCACGACCTGTGGGAGAGCACGCATCTGCAGGCGTTGACCGCCGCGCGGCGGGCGGAGAACCGCCGCGCCACCGCAGCCCTGCTCGCCTCGCTGGGCACGCTGTACCTGACCAGACGACAGGGCGACCAGGCCCGGACCACCCTCGAGTCGGCGCTGCGCCTGTTCGACGAGCTCGGCGACAGCCACGGCCTGGCCCTGTGCTGGCGGGACCTGGCGCTGCTGGAACGCAACGGCGGGGACATCGAGCGGGCGGCGGCGTTATACGAGCGTTCACTGCGCGCCTTCACCCAGGCCGGCGACATCGTCGGGAAAGCGACGGTGCTGACGCAGAGCGCGCAGATCTGGATGCAGCGCGGGGACGGCGGCGGAGCTCGGGCGCGGCTGGAGGAGGCGCTGGCGATCTACCGCGCGGTGGGGTACGCGGGCGGCGAGGCCCGTGCGCTGCGCCGGGTCGGGCAGCTGTTGCTGCAGCGGGGCGAGACGGAGCAGGCGGAGCGCACGCTGTCGGACGTGCTCGCGATGGTGCGGAAGAGCGGTGACCTGATCGGCGAGGGCCACCTGCTGATGGGCCTCGGCGAGGTCAGCATCCGGTTGGGGCGGTTCGGGCAGGCCAGGGTTCAGTTCGAGCGGGCCCTGGTGATCCGCGATGAGATCATGGACCCCGCCGGCGCGGCGCTGGCGCGGATCGAACTGGCGCGGCTCAGCGTCGGGCAAGGGGACCCCGGAGGGGCCGCCGCGCTGCTGGAGGATGCCATCACGGCGCTGCGTGAGCGGTCTATGGGGCGGGAACTGCGGGATGCGGAGCAGTTGTTGAAGCGCATCGGCGCGGGGGCCGCAGACCTCCCGGAGTAGGCGGCATCAGGATCTGGGGCACCGGGGGAGAGGCTCAGTCCCACGGGTCGTTCGCGGGAGAGACGGTCGACGTCGGCGCGGGCGCCGGGGTGGACGCGGCGGCGACGGCGGTGACGGACGACGACGCGCCGGAGCCCGTCTGGTGTCCGGCCACGGCGTAGCCGGCGGCGAACACCGCCGGCGCGGCGGCGAGGGCGACGGCGGCGACCATCTTCACTGCGACCAACTTCACTGCGGTGAGACGCATTTCGGGGTCCTTCCGGGGATCGGGTGCTGCCTTGGAACCCACCGTAGGGACGCGGGAATCGTGGCGTTATCGCCGTCGCTATCCCTGCCCTTTCACGGCTGCCGCGGAGCTTGCGCCGGGTGCCGGAGCTGGGCTGCCGCGGTGATAGCGGCGGAGATGCCGCCGTGATAGCCCGCGGCGAACCATCGATATCGGGACCACGCCAGGGACCGACCCACCCACCTCACCGCCGCATCACCGCCGTATCGCGGCCCCCGTGGCGTTCCCCGCTCCCCGGTCCGGCCGGCCGGAGCGTGCGCCACCACGGGCCGACGAAGTCCCGTCAAGATCGCGAAGGGATCATCCGTGAACCAAGACCTGACGCTGTGCGAGGACCCTGAGGGCCTGGACGACCCCGACGGCCCCGACGCCGGCGGCTACCTCGGCCGCCGCGACGGCCGCCACGGCCGCGACGTCATCGTGACCAGCACCTCGTCGGACTCGCACACATGGAACCTGGTGTTCCTTCAGCTGGTGCTGGAGGAGCTCGGGTACCGGGTGACCAACCTCGGCGCCTGTACGCCCGACGACCTCATCGTGACCGCGTGCCTGGAGCTCCGGCCCGTCCTCGTCGTTGTCAGCACCGTCAACGGACACGGCCACCACGACGGCCCGCGGGTCATCCGGGCGATCCGCGGACGATCGGAGCTGGCGACGCTGCCCGTCGTCATCGGCGGCAAGCTGGACCTCGCCGGCGGCCTCGACGGCAGCGTGCCCGCGGCGCTCCTCGAGGCCGGCTTCGACGGGGTGTTCCAGGACGGCGTCGCGCTCACGGAGTTCTGCTCGTTCGTCGGCTCGCTGCCGACCGCGGGGAGACGCGCCGTCGAAACGGTCGGTGTCTGATGCCTTCCTGGTCCTTCGGCGACAGCATCACCCGGCTCGCGGCCGACGGGGGAGTGGTGGTGCAGCCCCGGATGGGGATGTCCCAGCCGGACCGGATGCGGGCGGGCCTGGCGGCCGTCCAGTCCGCCGGCGCGGTGACCGCCGGCACCATCACCGTCGACAGCTACACCCGGGTCGGCGACCACGCCTCGGCCAGGGCGGCCCTGGACGGCGGCGGTTCGCTCAACGGGTTCCCCATCGTGGCGCACGGACCCGCGGTGACCCGGTCGGTCGTGGACGGGATCGCCGGGCCGGACTTCCCGGTCCAGGTGCGTCACGGATCCGCCGACCCGCGACACGTCATCGCCGCGGCGCTCGCGTCCGGACTGGACGCTACCGAGGGCGGCCCGGTGTCGTACTGCCTCCCCTACAGCCGGGCGCCGCTGGCGCTCGCCACGCACCACTGGGCGCAGGCGTGCGAGTCCTTCGCGGCTGCGCGCACCGCGGAGTTCGAGCCGCATCTGGAGACCTTCGGCGGATGCATGCTGGGGCAGCTGTGCCCGCCTGCCCTGCTCGTCGCGCTCAGCGTGCTGGAAGGGCTCTTCTTCCGGCAGCACGGCCTGCGGAGCGTCTCGTTCAGCTACGCCCAGCAGACCCATCCGGAGCAGGACGCCGAGGCGGCCCTGGCGCTGTCCCGGCTCGTCGCGGAACTGCTGCCGGACGTGCAGTCGCACCTGGTCGTCTACACGTACATGGGCGTCTTCCCGAAGTCGGAGTCCGGGGCCCTGCAACTGATCGCGGACTCCGCGCTGTTGGCGGTCCGCACCGGGGCGGCCCGGCTGATCGTGAAGACCACCGCCGAGGCCTTCCGCATCCCCACGATCGAGGAGAACGTCACCGCCCTCGAATACGCCGCCTCGGCTGCCGCCGACGTCCGCCCTCTGCCGCCGCCGGACGACACCGGCCTCTACGCGCAGGCCAGATCCATCGTCGACGCGGTCTGCGAACTCTCCACCGACATCGGCCTGGCCCTCGTCGCCGGATTCGCCCGCGGCTACCTCGACGTCCCGTACTGCCTGCACCCGGACAACGCCGGGCGGACCCGCGGTGTCGTCGACGCCTCCGGCCGCCTGCTCTGGCAGCGCATCGGTTCACTCCCCATCGGGGACTCCGCCGATCTGGTGACGGGACGTCAGCTGAGGTCGGCCGAACTTCTCGACGCCCTGTCGTACATCGAACGCACGTATGACCGATTGGAGCTGGCCCAGTGACCCAGACCGCCTACGAGCCCCGGACCGTCCCGCTGCCCCCGGACCCGCGGGCGCACCTCACCTCCCCGGTCACCCGGTCCGTGTTGCTGGTGCAGAACGAGATCACCGCCGCGGCCCGCGAGTACCTGGCCGGCGAGGGCTTCGTCGAGCTGCTGCCGCCGATCATCGGACCGGTCACCGATCCCGGAGCGCGCGGCGCCAAGCAGGTCGACATCGACTACTACGGCCACAAGTACAAGCTCATGACGAGTGCCATCCTCTACAAGCAGGCGTCGCTGCTGGCCTTCGACAAGATCTTCTACATCGCGCCGAATGTGCGCCTCGAGCCGCTGGAGACCGCCTCCACCGCACGGCACCTGGCCGAGTTCCACCAGATCGACGTCGAGGTCGCCCACGCCTCGCGCGAGGAGATCCTCGACGTGGCGCAGGGGCTCGTCTCCCACATCGTGCGCCGGGTCGCCGCGCAGCGGTCGGCGGAGCTCTCCTTCCTCGGCCGCGACCCGCGGGCGTTCCAGCCGCTGCTGGACGGCCCGTTCGGCCGGATGACGCACCACCAGGCCGCGGCAGACCTGGACGCACTGGGGCACGAGCAGAGCCCGGACGCCGAGATCGACTGGGTCGCCGAGCGGCTGCTGTCCGCGCAGCACGAGCGGCCGTTCTTCATCACCGACTACCCGAAGGGCTCCCGCGGCTTCTACGACAAGGAGAACCCCGACCGGCCGGGGACCCTGCGCAACTTCGACCTGATCGCGCCCGAGGGCTACGGCGAACTCTGCAGCGGCAGCGAGCGGGAGTCCGACTACCGGCAGATCGTCGCGCGGATCAGGGAGACCGGCGAGAACCCGCAGAAGTACGGCTGGTACCTGGACCTGGTCCGGGCCGGCATCAAGAGCAGCGCCGGATTCGGCATCGGCCTGGAACGCCTGACCCGCTACGTCGCCGGGCTCGAAGCGGTGTGGCAGGCCAACGCGTACCCGAAGCTCCCAGGGGTGGTGTCGCCGTGACCGGACTGCATGCGGCGACCTTCCCCGAGGCGGAGGTGCGCCGCCGGGCGAGGCTGGGCGCGGCAGCCGTCTTCCCCGACCCGGCCGGCTACGGGACGTCGCTGCTGGGCCAGGGCCCGCTGACCGCACAGGACGAGCTCGACGCGACCCGGTTGGTCCCGCCGGTGCTCATGCCGATGCGGCTGGAGCGGCTGATCGACCTCGGACGCGAACCCCTGTACGGGGACGTGGACCTGACCACGGACATCGGCGGCCTGCGCTCGCCCCTGCCGGTGTACGTGTCCGCCTTCGGCTCCACCCAGGTGGCCAGCTCGAACCTGGGCCTCGCCGTCAGCGATCAGGCGGGGCGGCTCGGGGTGCCCATGGTGATCGGCGAGAACGTGGTGCCGATGAACGGCTACGGCCGCGGCGGCGAGGAGGCGGAACGCACGCTGCTGGCCCGGTTGCACCGTTACGCGGCCGCGGCCCCGCCCGACCTGGGCGGCGTCGTGGTGCAGCAGTCCACCGAGGACGCGGACGCCGAGGTGTGGAACCTGGTCTACAGCGACCCGACCGCCACCGAGCTGCTGGAGACCGGCAGGCTCGCCTTCGAGCTCAAGGTGGGCCAGGGCGCCAAGCCCGGGCTCGGCGGCATGACCCTGGTCGGCGCCGACACCGGGGCGCGGGTCGCCGAGCAGTTCGCCATCGACCCTATCTACGGCGATCCGACCGGCCGGGTGCTGCGCTGCAGCGCGCCGGGCACCTTTACGGACGAGATCCTGCGTCAGCAGATCCGCCTGATGCGCAACAACTTTCCGCGCGCCCGGATCTGGGTCAAGCTCCCGCCGGGGCGCGACATCGCGCGGGCGGCCCGGGTCGCTTGGGAGGCCGGCGCGTCGGCGGTCACCGTCGACGGGGCCGAGGGCGGATCGGGCTGGGCGCCGTCGGCGTTCCTCGACCACGTCGGGCTGCCGCTGGCCGAATGCCTGCGCCGGATCGGTACGCCGGCCGGCTGCCTGCTCGCCTCGGGCCGGATGGCGGACGGCGCGCGTATCGCGAAGACGCTGGCCTTGGGCGCCCGTGCCGCGGGCCTGGGTCGGGCCGCATTGCTCGCGGCCGACGAGGACCCGCAGGTGGGTCTCACCCGGCTGCTCGAGAGCCTCCGCATGGAGCTGCAGCTGATCGTCAGCGCGCTCGGACAGTACCGCGCCGACGCCCTCGGACCCGAGGACGTGTGGCTGCCCGCAGCCGCGGGTGAGACCTTCTCGGAAGGAGTGCAGCATCGCCATGACTACCACTACTGAGGTTGAGGCCGTCGCGCCGGAACGGCCCGGCGTGCTGCGGCAGCGGGACTTCCGCTTGCTGTGGATCGGCGAGACCACGAGCAAGTTCGGCAGCGCCATCACGGGCATCGCCCTGCCGCTGGTCGCGGTCGCGGTCCTGCACACCGGACCGCTGGCGATGGGCCTGCTCACCGCGTGCTCCTGGCTGCCCATGCTGCTGCTGGGCCTGCCCGCGGGCGCGTGGGTGGACCGGTGGCGCCGGCGCACGGTGATGATCGTGTGCAACGCCGCGGCCGCGGCGCTGATCGTCAGCGTCCCGGTGGTCTACGCGCTGGGGCTGCTGACCATGGGCTACCTGTTCTTCGTGGCCTTCATGTCCGGCGTCGGCGCCGTGTTCTTCGGGCCCGCCTACGGGGCGTTCCTGCCGACGCTGGTGGACGGCGAGGACCTGGGCGAGGCGAACGCCAAGCTCGACGGCAGCGCGCAGGTCGCGTTCATGGGCGGGTCCGGCGTCGGGGGCGTCATCGCGGCGGTGTTCGGCGCGATCGGTGGACTGCTCGTCGACGCCCTGACCTACGTGGTCGCGGTGTTCTGCCTCGGTTCGATCCGGCGGCGCGAGCCGCGCCGCGAGGAACCGGCCGAGCCCACCACCATCCGCCAGGACATCGCCGAGGGCGTCCGGTACCTCGTCCGCGAGCCCTACCTCCGGATCATCGCGCTCTGCGCGGGCGTCGAGAACCTGCTGCTCTCCGGCGCCCTGGCGTTGCTGGTGGTGTTCCTCGTCGACGTCGTCGGGGTGTCGGCCGGCTTCGTCGGTGTCCTGATGATCGCCGACAGCCTCGGCGGGTTCGCCGGCGCGGTCGTCGCGACGCGACTGAGCAAGAGGCTGGGCACCGCGCGCGCCCTCATCGTCATCGCGATCGCCTCCGCGCCCTTCGGGCTGCTGATCCCGCTCACCACCAAGGGCGCCGGGCTGGCGTTCTTCCTGGTCGGCATGGGTGTGCCGGCCGCCGGGATGGTCGCCTGCGGGATCATCAGCTCGACCTTCCGCCAGCGGTACTGCCCGCAGGAGCTGCAGGGCAGGATCGGTACCACCGCGATGGTGATCGTGTACGGCTCGATGCCGATCGGCGCCGTCATCGGCGGAGCGCTGGGCGCCTGGCTCGGCATCACGACGGGCCTGTGGATCATGCTCGGCGGCCTGGCGGCGGCCAAGTTCCTCCGCTTCGTCGGCCCCATCAAGAGCACCCGCGACCTCCCGACCGAGCCCGCTGCCGCGTAGTCCCGCGGTGACCGCGCTGACCACACCGACCCACACCAAGGGAGCTGATTGAGATGGCCAACCCCTTCGACAACGAAGACGGAATCTTCCAGGTGCTCGTCAACGAGGAGAACCAGCACTCGCTGTGGCCCTTCGGCATCGCCGTGCCGAACGGCTGGCGCGTGGTGCACGAGGCCGGCACCAGGGCGGCGTGCCTCGAGTACGTCGAGACGCACTGGACCGATCTGCGCCCGGCGAGCCTCATCGCCGCCGTCGAGGCGAAGGCATGAGGGCCGATGCCCATCGATACCGCAACCGTGCACGCGGAGTTCGCCCGTCGAGCCGCACAGAATCCGCATAGCGTCGCGCTGATATCCGGCACGCGGCAGATCGATTACCGGGACCTCGACGCCTACGCCAACCGGATCGCGAACGCTCTCGTCGCCCAGGGGGTGCGCCGCGGCGACCGCGTCGCGGTGCACGTCCCCCGCAGCATCGAGATGGTCGCGGCCTGGCTGGGCGTGCTCAAGGCGGGCGCCGCCTACGTGCCCGTCGACCCGGCCTTCCCGGACGAGCGGGTGGCCCGCCTGCTGGCCGAGGCGGCGCCGCGGGCCGTGCTGACCCCGGCGGACCTCGCCGGCGCGCTGGTCCGTGACGCCGCGACGGTCGCGCCGACGGTCCGCTCGGGCCCGGACGACGCCGCCTGCGTCATGTTCACCTCCGGCTCGACCGGCAGCCCGAAGGGCGTCGTCGGCGACCACCGCTCGATCCTGCGGACCTTCCGCGGGCAGGACTTCCAGGAGTTCGGGCCGGACCAGGTCCACCTGCAGAGCGCTCCGGTCTCCTGGGACGCGTGCGCACTGGAGCTGTACGGCGCGCTGCTGCACGGCGCGACGTGCGTGCTGCAGCCGGGCCAGAGCCCGGAACCCGCTCTGATCGCACGGCTCGTGACGCGGCATCGGATCACCAGCGCGTTCTTCTCGGCCGGACTGCTCGCGCTGCTGGTGGACCTGCACCCGGAGGTGTTCGGCACCCTGCGTCAGGTGCTCACCGGCGGGGACGTGCCCGTGCTCGCCCAACTGCACAAGCTGCGGCGTGAGTTCCCGCAGCTCCGGATCGTCAACGGCTACGGCCCGGTCGAGAGCATGGTGTTCGCGACGCACCACGAGATGACGGCGGCCGACCTGGCGTCGGCGACGCTGCCGATCGGCGTGCCGCTGGCGGAGACGGCGGTCCACCTGCTGGACGAGAGGCTGCGGCCGGTCCCTGACGGCGAGCCCGGTGAGGTGTACCTCGGCGGGTCCGGGCTCGCCCAGGGCTATCTCGGGCAGCCCGCGCTGACCGCGACCCGGTTCGTGGCCTGCGACGGCGGGCGGATGTACCGCACCGGCGACCTTGCCGCGCTGCGCGACGGGGTGTACGAGTTCCTCGGCCGCGCCGACGACCAGGTGAAGATCCGCGGCTTCCGCGTCGAGCCGGCCGAGGTCGAGGCGGTGATCGCGGATCACGTCGACGTGAACGCCGTGAAGGTCGTGGCGCGCGGCGACGCGCGGGGCGACAAGCGGCTCGTCGCCTACCTCGTCCCCGCCGAGGTCAGCGCCGGGGTCGACCTCGCGGACGTCCGCGCCCACTGCCGCAGCCGGCTGCCCGACCACCTGGTCCCCTCCGCGTTCGTGCCCCTGGACGCGCTGCCGCTCACCCCGAACGGCAAGGTCGACCGGTCCGCACTCCCGGAGCCGGACTTCGACGGAGCCGCGCGCTACCGGCCGCCGGTCACCGGGGCCGAGCGGACGCTCTGCGCCCTGTACGCCGACGTCCTTGGCCGCGCCCGGGTCGGCGTCGACGACGACTTCTTCCAGTGCGGCGGCCACTCGCTGCTCGCCGCCCGACTGATCAACCGGATCCGCACCGCCTTCGGCGCGGAGCTGACCCACCGCGACCTGTTCGCCGCTCCGACCGTCGCCGTCCTGGCCGGCCGCCTGGGCACCACCCGCCGAGACCGGCCGGTGCTGCGCCATCACCTTCGGACCCAAGGAGATCCCATGGTCCCCCTGTCTTTCGCGCAGCAGCGGCTCTGGTTCCTGAGCCGCCTGGAGCACAGCCCGGCCTACAACGTGCCGGTCGCCGTGGGCCTGCACGGCCACCTCGACCGGGACGCCCTGCGCGGCGCGCTCCGTGACGTCGTCGAGCGCCACGAGGCGCTGCGCACGATCTTCCCCGAGCGCGAAGGAGAGCCGTACCAGGAGGTAGTCGCGGACTGCGAGCCGGTCTGGTTGGAGGCGGAGTGTGCGCCCGACGAGGTGGACGCGTTCGTCCGCGACGCGTCGCGCCATCTCTTCGACCTCACCACCGAGCTGCCAGTGCGGACCACGCTGCTGCGCAGCGCCCCCGACCAGCATGTGCTGCTGGTCGTCATGCATCACATCGTCTCCGACGGCTGGTCGATGAGCCCGCTGCTGCGCGATATCGCCACCGCCTACCAGGCCCGCACGAGCGGGACCGCGCCGGCCTGGGAGCCGCTGCCGGTGCAGTACGCGGACTACACGATCTGGCAGCGCGAGCTGCTCGGCGAGGCAGACGACCCGGAGGGCCTGGCCGCCCGGCAGCTGGAGTACTGGTCCAAGGCACTCGACGCGCTGCCCGACGAGCTGACCGTCACCCCCGACCGGGCGCGTCCGGCCGTGCCGTCCTATCAGGGCGCGGCCGTCGGCCTCGAGTTCGACGTGGCGACCCACCAGGCCCTGCTCGACCTGGCGCAGCGCGAGCAGGTCACCCTCTTCATGATCCTGCAGGCCGCGCTGGCGGCGGTGCTGAGCCGGCTCGGCGCCGGGTCCGACATCGTCTTCGGGTCGCCGGTGGCGGGCCGGGTCGACGACGCGCTCGAGGACCTGGTCGGATTCTTCGTCAACACCGTCGTGCTGCGCACCAACACCTCGGGCGACCCCAGCTTCCGGGAGCTGCTCGACCGGGTCCGCGAGACCGACCTGGCCGCCTATGCCCACCAGGACCTGCCGTTCGAACGCGTAGTCGAGGCACTCAACCCGAACCGCTCGCTGGCCAGGCACCCGCTGTTCCAGATCATGCTGGTGCTGCAGAACAACGACGAGGCGGTGCTGAGGCTGCCCGATCTGGAGGTCACCAGCCGGCTCGCGGACACCGGCTCGGCGAAGTTCGACCTGACCGTCGCCTTCGCGGAGGTGCGCAACCCGCGCGGCGAGATCGCCGGGATCCAGGGCTCCTTCGAGTACGCGACCGACCTGTACGACCCGCGCACGATCGAGCTCCTGGCCCGCTGCACGGACCGCGTGGTGCGGGCGATGGTCGCAGACCCGGCCGCCGCCCTGCACACCGTGGACCTGCTGACGGCCGCCGAGCGCTCGCTCCTCGTGGACGACTGGAGCGGGGCCGGCGCGCCGGTCACCGCCGACGCCACCGTGCACGGGACCTTCGCCGCGCAGGCAGCCGCGACCCCCGGCGCGATCGCGCTGATCGACGGCCCGGCGCAGCTGACCTACGCCGAGCTCGACGCCCGCGCGAACCGGCTCGCCCGCCACCTGCTGGACCAGGGCGTCGGACGCGGAGACCTGCTCGGCGTCTACCTCGGCCGCGGCACGGACCTGATCGTCGCGGTGCTCGCCACGGCCAAGGCCGGCGCGGCGTACACGCTGCTCGACACCAAGTACCCCGTCGAGCGCCTCGCGGCCGTCGTCGACGACGCCGGGGTCGCCACCGTGCTCAGCCGCCCGGCCGAGATGGCGGCCTGGACCGCGCCCGGGCGCCGGACCTGGATCGACGTCACCGACCCTGCGGTGGCCGAGCAGTCGCCCGCCGCGCCCGACGTGCCGGTCAGTCCGGCCGACGCCGTCTGCGTGATGTTCACCTCCGGCTCCACCGGCCGCCCGAAGGGCGTCGTCTCCTCGCACCGGTCGATGGTGGCCACCTTCCTCGGCCAGGAGTACGTGACGAGCGGCCCCGGCGACGTCGTGCTGCAGTGCTCGCCGGTGTCCTGGGACGCGTTCGCGCTGGAGCTGTTCACGGCGCTGTTCTTCGGCGGGACCTGCGTGCTGCAGCCGGGCCAGACGCCGGAGCCCGCGGTCATCGCGGACCTGATCGAGCGGCACCGGGTGAGTACCGTGCACGTGTCGGCGAGCCTGCTCAACTTCCTCGTCGACGAGTACCCGCACGTGTTCGCCGGGGTGCGCCAGGTGATGACCGGGGGCGAGGCCGCCTCGGTCGCGCACCTGACCAAGCTGCTCGAACTGCGTCCGGACCTGCGCCTGGTCAACGGGTACTCGCCGGTGGAGAGCATGATCTTCACGGTCTTCCACCCGGTGACCCGCGCCGACTGCGACGGCCGCTCCATACCCGTGGGCAGGCCGCTGCACGGCAAGCGCGTCTACGTGCTCGACGACCGGCTCGACCCCGCGCCCGTCGGGGTCGTCGGTGAGCTCTACATGGCCGGAGTCGGCCTGGCGGACGGCTACCTGGGCCAGTCCGGACTGACCGCCTCCCGCTTCGTGGCCGACCCCTTCGGCCCCGGCCGCCTGTACCGGACCGGCGACCTGGTCCGCTGGCGTGCGGACGGGGTGCTGGAGTTCTGCGGCCGGGCCGACGACCAGGTGAAGATCCGCGGCTTCCGGGTCGAGCCGGGCGAGGTGGAGACCGCCATCGGCCGCCACGACGGGGTCCGGCAGGTCGCGGTGGTCGTGCGCGAGGACACGCCGGGGGACAAGCGCCTGGTGGCCTACGTCGTGCCCGAGGCCGGTCGGGGCTTGGATCTGGCGATGCTGCGGCACTCGCTGGCCGGGACGCTGCCCGACTACATGGTCCCCACCGCCTTCGTCGCGCTCGACGCGCTGCCCATCACGCCCAACGGCAAGCTGGACCGCAAGGCGCTGCCGGTGCCGGCCATCACGGCCTCGGAGACCAGCCGCCGCCCGCGCGACCAGCGCGAGGAGACCCTGTGCCGGCTGTACTCGGAGATCCTGGGCGTGCCGGGGGTGGGCATCGATGACGACTTCTTCGCCCTGGGCGGCCACTCGCTGCTGGTGACCAGGCTGATCAGCAAGGTCCGCACGGCGTTCGGCGTCGAGCTGAGCATCCAGGCCGTGTTCGGCGCCCGCACGGTCGCCCGCCTGGTGGAGGAGTTCGAGACCGCCGGTAAGGCCCGGCCGGCCCTGAAGGCGCGTGCGCGATGACCGGTCCCGAGGTCGCGGCCGCGACGATCCCCCTCTCCTACGCCCAGCGGCGGCTGTGGTTCCTGCACCAGCTGGAACCGAGCACCGCCTACAACGTCGCGTTCACCCTGCGGGCCCGCGGCGAGGTCGATGCCGGCGTGCTCCGGCAGGCGCTGGCCGACGTGGTACGCCGGCACGAGATCCTGCGGACCGTCTACCGGGTCGTGGACGGCGAGCCGCACCAGCACGTGCTGGAGGACGCCACGCCGGAGCTCTCCGTGGTGGACGCCATCGACGCCGGGCACGTCTTCGACCTCGCCGCCGAGATCCCGATCCGCGCCCAGCTGTGCCGCGTAGCCGCCGACGAGTACCACGTCGGCCTGATCCTGCATCACATCGCCGCCGACGGCTCGTCCCTCGGCCCGCTGGTCAGCGACCTGGGCACCGCCTACGCGGCCCGCGTCGCCGGCCGGACGCCCGGCTTCGAACCGCTGCCGGTGCAGTACGCGGACTACACGCTGTGGCAGCAGGAGGTGCTGGGAGAGGAGAGCGACCCGGAGAGCCTGGTGTCGCGTCAGCTCGACCACTGGCGCGGGACGCTGGCCGGCACGGTGGAGGAACTGCCGCTGCCGTTCGACCGCACGCGTCCGGCTGAGCCGTCGGAGCGCGGCGCGCTGTCCTCGGTGATCCTCGACCCGGAGCTGCACGCCGAGCTGGTCGCGTTCGCCGCCCGGCAGGAGGCGACCCTGTTCATGGTGGTCCAGGCGGCGCTGACCGCGTTGCTCACCCGGTTCGGCGCGGGCACGGACATCCCCCTGGGCACGGCCGTGGCCGGGCGCGACGACGAGGCGCTGGAGGAGCTGGTCGGCTTCTTCGTCAACACCGTCGTGCTGCGCACCGACACCTCGGGGGACCCCACCTTCGCCGAGCTGATCGAGCGGATCAAGCAGGTCGACCTGGCGGCGTTCGCGCACCAGGCCCTGCCCTTCGAGCGGATCGTGGAGGCCGTCAACCCGCCACGGTCGCCTTCACGGCACCCGCTCTTCCAGGTCATGTACGCCCTGCAGAGCCAGGCCGTGCAGTGCCTCGACGGGCCTTCGGCCGAGGCGTCCGGCGTCGTGCTGGAACCCGTGCCGGTGCCGGCGACCGCCGCGAAGTTCGACCTGACCGTGGCGGTGTCGGAGCTCCGCACCGCTGCGGGCGACTACGACGGCATGGTCCTGTCGTTCGAGTACGCCACCGACCTCTTCGACGAGTCGACGATCGCGCGGATGCTCGGCTGCTTCGTGACGGTGCTGCGGGCGATGACGCAGGATCCGCGACGCCGGCTGTCCGCGGACGAGCTCCTGGACCCGGCCGAGCGGCGCGTCCTGCTGGACGAGTGGAGCGGCGCCGCCCGTCCCGCGACCAGCGACCTGCCGATCCACCAGGTCTTCGAGGCCCAGGTGGCGTGCAGCCCGGACGCGCTGGCGCTGGTCGCGGGGCCGACCACGGTCAGCTACCGCGAGCTGGACCGCCGCGCGAACCAGGTGGCGCACGCGCTGCTGGCCGACGGCGTCCGACGCGGCGAGGTCGTCGGCGTCTGCCTCGAACGCGGCGTCGCGCTGGTGGCGGCGTTGCTCGGGGTCCTCAAGGCCGGTGCCGCCTACACCGTCCTGGACACCGCTCACCCCCTGGACCGGCTCCGCGCCGCCGTCGACGGCGCCGGCATCCGCCGGGTCATCGGCTGGGACGCCGAGCTGCCCCCCGGCGAGGACACGCCACCGGCGGTGGCGGTCGGCGCGGACGACGCGGCCTGCGTCATGTTCACCTCGGGCTCGACCGGCCGGCCGAAGGCCGTCCTGGCCTCGCACGGCAGCATGACCGCCACCCTGCTCGGGCAGGAGTTCGTGGCCTTCGGCCCGGGCAGCCCGGGCGAGGTGGTGCTGCAGTGCGCCCCGGTCTCCTGGGACGCGTTCGCGCTGGAACTGTTCGGGGCGCTGCTCTTCGGCGCCACCTGCGTGCTGCACCCCGGCCAGGTGCCCGAGCCGGCGGTTGTCGAGGAGCTCGTCGCCGCGCACGGGGTGACCACCCTGCACGCCTCGGCCAGCCTGCTCAACTACCTCATCGACGAGCATCCGAGGGTCTTCGACACCGTGCGCCAGGTGATGACCGGCGGCGAGGCCGCGTCCGTCGCGCACCTGACCAGGCTGCTGACGGCCCATCCGGAGCTGCGGATCGTCAACGGCTACTCGCCGGTGGAGAGCATGATCTTCACCGTCTTCCACGCGGTGACCCGCGCCGACTGCGAGGGCCCTTCCATCCCGGTCGGCCGACCCCTGCACGGCAAGCGGGTCCACGTGCTCGACGCGTACCTCGCACCGGTCCCAATCGGTGTCATCGGCGAGCTCTACATGGCGGGCGCGGGGCTGGCCCGCGGGTATCTGGGCCAGTCCGGGCTGACCGCGTCGCGTTTCGTGGCCGACCCGTTCGGCCGACCGGGCAGCCGGATGTACCGGACCGGCGACCTGGTGCGCTGGCGTGCGGACGGGGTGCTGGAGTTCTGCGGCCGGGCCGACGACCAGGTGAAGATCCGCGGTTTCCGGATCGAGCCTGCCGAGGTCGAGACGGTCATCGGCCGCCACCCCGGAGTGGAGCAGGCCGCGGTCGTCGCTCGCGAGGGCCGGCTCGTCGCCTACCTGGTGGGCGCCGCCGACCCGGCCGAGGTCCGCGCCCACGTCCGCCAGGGACTGCCGGACTACATGGTGCCGCAGGCCTTCGTGGTACTGGACGCGCTGCCGATCACGGCGAACGGCAAACTCGACCGCCGGGCCCTGCCGGAGCCGGAGATCACGGCCGCCGGGCGCGGGCCCCGCAATCCGCGCGAGGAGATCCTCTGCGATCTGTTCGGCGACGTGCTCGGGGTGGCGGGGGTCGGCATCGACGACGACTTCTTCGCGCTCGGCGGGCACTCGCTGCTCGCCGCCCGCCTGATCGGCCGGGCCCGGGAGCGGCTGGACCGGGACCTCACCGTGAAGGCGCTGTTCACCCACCCCACGCCGGGCGCGCTCGCCGCCCATCTGGAGAGCCTGCAGGGCGTCACCCGGGCGCCGCTCACGGCCCGCGCGCAGCGCCCGGAACCGCTGCCCCTGTCGCCCGCGCAGCACCGGCTCTGGTTCCTGCACCACACGCAGCCGGACACCGCGTACAACGTCGCCTTCACCCTCCCGCTGCCCACCGTCGACGTGCCCGCCCTCGAAGCCGCGCTCGGGGACCTGGTGCAGCGGCACGAGATCCTGCGCACGGTCTATCCGCTGGTCGATGGCGAGCCCGTGCAGCGCGTGCTCGACGGGGTGCGGCCGGAACTGACGTCGGTCCAGGACTTCGACGCCGGCCATGTCTTCGACCTGGCCACCGAGATCCCGATCCGCGCCCAGCTGGACGGCGACGGGCGGCTCGGGCTGCTGCTGCACCACATCGCGGCGGACGGCTGGTCGTTGCGGCCCTTGCTGCGCGACCTCACCACCGCGTACACGGCCCGGCTCGCCGGTCGGGCGCCCGCCTTCCCCGCGCTGCCCGTCCAGTACGCCGACTACGCGCTGTGGCAGCGGGACGAGCTCGACGCGGCGGGGCTCTCCTGGTGGGCCGAGGACCTGGCGGACCTGCCGGCCGAGCTCGAGCTGCCCGCCGACCGGCCGCGCCCCGCCGAGCGCGACGGTCGCGGCGACACCGTCACCGTGTCCCTGGACGCGCGGCAGCACGCCGAACTGCTCCGGCTGACCCGGGCGGAGCAGGTGACCCTCTTCATGTCCCTGCAGGCGCTCACCGCCGCCACCCTGGGCCAGGTGTGCGGCTCCGACGATGTCCCGCTGGGCACCCCGGTCGCGGGCCGCGGCGATCCGGCGCTGGACGAGCTGGTCGGCTTCTTCGTCAACACCCTGGTGCTGCGCACGGACCTCTCCGGTGACCCGTCCTTCCGCGACCTGCTGCGACGGGTCCGCACCCGGATGATCGACGCCTATGCGCACCAGGAGGTCCCGTTCGAGCGGGTGGTGGAGCACCTCAACCCGCCCCGCGTCCTGGGCCGCCACCCGCTGTTCCAGGCCATGATCGCCCTGCACGACGCGACGACCGGCGGGAACGGCGGCAATGGGGATGACGGGGATGACGGCGCCGGGGCGGCGTCGGTCCACGCGCTCGCCAACGACCAGGTCAAGTTCGACCTGAGCATCGACTTCATCGAACGCCGCGACGAGGACGGCGCGCCGGCGGGCCTCGACGTCTACCTGGAGTACGCGACCGACATGTTCGACCGGGCCTCGGTCGAGCAGCTTGGCGCGCGGCTGACCCGGTTCGCGGCGTCCGTGCTGGCCGATCCTGAGGCGCGGGTCCACGGCGTCGACCTCTACGCTCCGGACGAGCCGCGCCATCTGCAGGGCGAGGCCGTCGAGTTCCCCGAGACGACCCTTGCGCACCTGGTCCAGGCCCGGGTCGCGGCGACGCCGGACGCGACCGCCGTGATCGCCGAAGGCGTACGCCTGAGCTACGCCGAACTCGACGCTGCCGCACGGGCGGTGGCCGGGCGGCTCGCCGTGCGGGGCGCGGGCCCGGAGCGCATCGTCGCCCTCTCCCTGCCACGCAGCGCGGAGCTGGTCGTGGCGATGCTGGGGACGCTCTACGCGGGTGCCGCGTACCTGGCCCTGGACCCGGACTATCCCCCCGAGCGGCTCGCGTTCATGATCGCCGACGCGGAACCGGCGTGCGTCCTCACCACCGAGGACCTCGCGTCGCCGGACCTCGCGACGACGGCGGTGCCGACGACGACCGCGCCGCTGACGGCGGCCGGGCCCGACGATCCGGCCTACGTGATGTACACCTCGGGCTCGACCGGCCTGCCGAAGGGCGTCGTGACGACGCATCGGGCGATCGTGAACCAGCTGCTGTGGCGGCAGGCCCACTACGGGCTGACCCCGGCGGACCGGATGGTGCACAAGTCGCCGGCCGCATTCGACGTGTCCCTGCTGGAGATCTTCTGGCCGTTGACCGCAGGGGCCACGATCGTCGTGGCGAAGCCCGGCGGCCACCGCGATCCGGCCTACCTCGCGGCGCTCTACCGCGAACACGCGGTGACGGTCTCCGAGTTCGTGCCCGCCCTGCTCGACGCGTTCCTGCGCGAGCCCCGCGAGCCCGAAGCGGCACACCACGACACGCTGCGCCTGGCGTTCTGCGGCGGCGAGGCGCTCTCCCCGCAGCTCGCCCGCCGCTTCCGGGACCGGTACGGCGTCGCGCTGCACAACGCGTACGGGCCGACCGAGGCGGCGGTCGACGTGACCCAGTTCGCCTGGGCCGGGCAGCCGGGGGCCATGCCGATCGGGCGGCCGCACGCGAACACCGCCGCCTACGTGCTGGACGCCCGGCTGCGGCCGGTGCCCCCGGGATCTGTCGGCGAGCTCTACCTCGCGGGCCCCCAGCTGGCGCGCGGCTACCACCGGCGGCAGGCGCTCACCGCGACCCGGTTCGTCGCCGACCCGTTCGGCCGCCCTGGCAGCCGGATGTACCGCACCGGAGACCTGGTGCAACGGCGGCGGGACGGCGAACTGACCTACCTGGCCCGCACCGACGCCCAGATCAAGATCCGCGGGGTCCGCATCGAGCCCGGTGAGATCGAGGCCCGACTGGCCCAGTGCCCGGGGGTCGAGGCGGCGGTCGTCGTCGTCCGCGACGAGCGTCTGGTGGCCTACACGCAAGGGTCGGCGTCCGTCGACGCCCTCCGCGACCACCTGACGGAGCGGCTGCCGGCCCACCTGGTGCCGCAGCTCTACGTGCCGATCGACGCCGTCCCGCTGACGCCGTCGGGCAAGGTCGACCTCGCGGCTCTCCCGGCTCCGTCGGCTCCGGCGAGCCGGGCCCCGAGGACGCCGCAGGAGCAGCTGCTGTGCGACGCCTTCGCCGAACTGCTGGGCTGCGAAGCCGAGGTGGGCGCGGATGACAACTTCTTCGCCCTCGGCGGGCACTCGCTGCTCGCCGTGCGCCTGGTCAACCGCGTCCGCGAAGCGCTGGGCGCCGAGCTGGAGGTGCGGGACGTCTTCCGCACTCCGACGCCGGCCGGGCTGGCCGGGGAGCTGCACCGGTCCGGCGGCCGGGCGCGGCCACGGCCGGGCGGGCGCGCCGTACCCGCGCGGCTGCCCCTCGCCCACGCGCAGCAGCGGCTCTGGTTCCTGCACCAGATCGAGCCGAGCGCGACCTACACGATGGCGACGGCGTTGCGGCTGCGCGGCGCCTGGCGCCCGGAGGAACTGCGGGCGGCGCTGCTGGACCTGGTGACCCGGCAGGACGCGCTGCGCACCGTCTACCCGGAGGTGGACGGACAGCCGGTCCAGGTGATCCGCGAACCGGCCGACGCGGCGCCGGTGTGGATCGAGGCGGAGGTCACCCCCGACGAGCTGCCCGCCCGGCTGGAGGAGGCGGCCGGGCACGTCTACGACCTCGCGAACGACACGCCCCTGCGCGCCCACGCCCTCGCGCTCGCCCCGGACGACCACGTCCTGGTCCTGGTGATGCACCACATCGCGGCCGACGGCTGGTCCATGGGACCGCTCCTGGCCGATCTCGCGACCGCGTACGCCGCACGGCTGGACGGACTCGCGCCGGAAGCGGAACCGCTCGCGGTCCGCTACGCCGACTACACGCTCTGGCAGCACGAGATGCTGGGCGACCCGGCCGACCCCGAGTCGCTGTTCGGGACGCAGCTGGCCTACTGGCGCGAGCACCTCGCCGAGCTGCCGGACCAGCTCGACCTGCCGACCGACCGGCCGCGCCCCGCGACGCCCAGCCACGCCGGCGACACCGTCGAGGTCGTCCTTCCGGCCGCCCTGCACGCGAGCCTGACGACGTTGGCCCGCAGTCACCAGGTCACCCTGTACATGCTGCTGCAGGCGGCGGTGGCGGCGCTGCTCACCCGGCTCGGCGCGGGGACGGACATCCCGCTCGGGTCCGTGGTGGCCGGCCGCACCGACGCGGAGCTCGACGACCTCGTCGGGTTCTTCGTCAACACGCTCGTGCTGCGGACCGACACCTCCGGCGACCCGGCCTTCGCGGACCTGCTCGCCCGTGTCCGGGAGACGGACCTCGCGGCGCTGTCGCACCAGGACCTGCCGTTCGACCAGCTGGTCGAGTCGCTCAACCCGGTCCGGTCACTGGCCAGGCACCCGCTCTTCCAGGTCATGCTGGTGCTGCAGAACCTCGGCGGGGGCACGTTCGAACTGCCTGGGTTCGAGACGGACTTCGAGAAGATCGGCTCCGGCGGGGCGAAGTTCGACCTGACCATGGTCTTCTCGGAGGCCGAGGGCTGCGGCGGCATCCACGCCTCCTTCGAGTACGCGAAGGACCTCTTCGACCGGGACACGATTGTCTCCTTCGCCGAGCGGCTGACCCGGGTGCTGGAGGCCGTGTGCGCCGACCCGGAACTGCGGCTCGGCGAGATCGACCTGCTCACCGAGCAGGAGCGGGCACGCGTGCTGCGCGACTGGCAGGGCGAGCGGGTGCCGTTCGACACGAGCCGGACCGTCTGCGACCTCGTCGCGGCGCAGGATCCGGCGGCGGTCGCCGTCGGATCGATGACCTTCGGCGAGCTCGACCGACGGGCCGACCGGGTGGCGCGGGCCCTGGCGGTGCGGCCGTCCACCGTGGTCGGCGTGTGCGTCGAGCGCGGGCCGGAGATGGTCGTGGCGATGCTGGGCGTGCTGAAGGCGGGCGCGGCCTACGCCCCGCTCGATCCGGCGTATCCACGGGACCGGCTGGCGTTCCTCGTCGAGGACACGGCGATGCCGGTGATCGTGACCACCCGGGCCCAGGCCGCGCTGCTGCCGCCGTGCGGGGCCGAGATCATCTGCCTCGACGACATCGACGCCGCCGAGGACGCCGAACAGTTGTCGGCGACGCCACTGCCGGGGCCCGACCCCGACGGCGTCGCCTACGTCGTGCACACCTCCGGCTCGACGGGCACGCCGAAGGGCGTCGTCGTCCGGCACCGCGCCCTCAGCGACATGTGCCAGGACCACATCCGTCGCTACGGGATCACCCCCGCAGACCGGACCAGCCAGGTCGCGGCGCAGGGGTTCGACGCGGCGGTGTGGGAGATCTGGCCCTACCTGTGCGCGGGCGCCTCCGTGCACCTGCCGGACCAGCAGACGCTCGACGACGCCGACGCGCTGCTGGACTGGATCATCGCGACCCGACTGACCACCTGCTTCCTGCCCACCCCGCGCCTGGAACTGCTGCTCGACGACCCCCGGTTGGGACAGGGCTCGCTGCGGTGGCTGTTCACGGCCGGCGACGTGCTGCGCCGCACCCCGGCCGTGGCAACTCCGTTCACGCTGATGAACCTCTACGGCCCGACCGAGTTCACCGTGGTCGCCTCGGCCGCGGCGGTAGCGGCCGGTGGCCGGGATCTGCCGCCGATCGGTCGGCCGGTCGCCAACGCGGATCTGCTCGTGCTCGACGACGCCCTGAGGCTCGCGCCCGTGGGCGTCCCCGGCGAGCTCTACCTCGCGGGCTCGGGGACGGCGGCCGGATACCTGGGCCGGTCCGGGCTCACGGCCGGCCGGTTCGTGGCGAACCCCTACGGTCCGCCGGGGCAGCGCATGTACCGGACCGGCGACGTCGTGCGGTGGCTCCCCGACGGCCAACTCGCCTTCATCGGACGCGCCGACCAGCAGGTCAAGCTCCGGGGCATCCGGATCGAGCCGGGGGAGATCGAGGCGACGATCGCCCGCCATCCGGCGGTGCGCCAGGCCGTCGTGCTGGTCCACGGCACCCGGCTCGCCGCCTACGTCGCGGCCGACAGGGCGGTCGGCGTGGCGGACGGTGGGGTCGACGGCGCGACGCTGCGTCGTTTCGTCGCCGACCGGTTGCCCGACTACCTGGTGCCCGCCGCGTTCACGATCCTCGGCGAGCTGCCGCTGACCCTCAACGGCAAACTCGACCGGGGAGCGCTGCCCGCACCGGACTGGGGTGCCACGGGGCCCGGCCGCGCGCCGCGCACCCCGGTGGAACGGCAGTTGACCGCCGTCTTCGCCGAGACGCTGGGCCTCGGGCGGGCGGAGGTGTCGATCGACGACAGCTTCTTCGACCTCGGCGGGCACTCGCTGCTGGCGACCCGGCTGATCAGCAGGGTCCGTCAGGAGACCGGGGCGACGGTGAGCATCAGGACGCTGTTCACGGCGCCCACACCGGCGCTGCTGGCCGAGCAGCTCGCGCTCGGTTCGGCGGACGGTGACCCGCTGGCGGTACTGCTGCCGCTGCGCGCCACCGGCTCCCGCATCCCCTTGTTCTGTGTCCATCCGGCCGCCGGCATCAGCTGGGTCTACTCGGGGCTGCTCCGCCACCTGGGCCCGGACCAGCCGGTCTACGGACTGCAGGCGCGCGGCTTCACCTCGCCCGCAGGCGATCTGACGATCGAGGACCTCGTCCAGGACTACCTCGCGCAGATCCGGTCGGTCCAACCGCACGGCCCGTACCGCCTGTTGGGCTGGTCGTTCGGGGGAGTGGTGGCCCACGCGCTCGCCGCCGAACTGCAGACGGCCGACGAGAGCGTCGAGCTGCTCGCCATCCTGGACGGCTACCCCGCCGCGGCCGACCGGGACGCCCTTCCGGCAGCCGCCGACGACCCGGGGACGCTGCGCGAGCTGCTGCTCTCGATCGGCATCGACGCCAACCCGGACAGCAGGCTCGAGTTCCACGACCTCGTCGCCGAACCGCTAGCCGTCCTGGGTGCGGCCGGGATCGACCGGCTCCCCGACGTCTTCGCCGGCCACGCGAACGCCATCCGCGGCTTCGACTCCGGAAAGGTCGACGGCGATGTCCTCTTCTTCCGGGCCACCGGCGACGACGGAGACCCGGGCGACCCCGCGGCCTGGCGCAGCCACGTCGGCGGCGAGATCGAGGTGCACGACGTGGCGTGTCGGCACGGCGACATGCTCCAACCTGTTCCGCTCACACAGATCGCGGCCCAACTCATCAGGAGGATGCCATGACCGAAGGCGAGACCATGATCAGGCGGTACTACGCCTACGTCGACGCGGGCGACGTGGAGGGCCTCGTCGCCCTCTTCCAGCCGGGCGCGGTGTACCGCCGTCCGGGGTACCCCGCGATGCACGGGCGCGAGGAGATCGCCGCCTTCTACCGGGCCGGCCGCAAGTTCCGCGCCGGCCGGCACGCCTTCACCGCGGTCCTCGACGCCGGCGACCGGGTCGCGGTGCACGGGGAGTTCCACGGCGAGCTGCACGACGGCGCGGAGATGGAGCTGCGCTTCGCCGACTTCTTCGAGGTCGGCCCCGACGGCCTCTTCTCGCACCGGGACACCTACTACTTCGCCCCTCTTGGTTAGGAGACCAGTCATGACCGCAATCGCGACGACCGAAGCGTCCCTCCGTCCCAGCAAGTACCTGGAGAACCCGGGCCATGGCGACGCGTTCACCGACCACCTCGTCACCGCCCGCTGGACGGCGGGCACCGGCTGGTCGGCCCCGACCCTGGGCCCGCTGACCAACCTGTCGATCCACCCGGGCATGATCGGCCTGCACTACGCCCAGGTGGTCTTCGAAGGACTGAAGGCCTTCGTCCAGCAGGACGGATCGATCGCGGCTTTCCGGCCGCGCGACAACGCCGCCCGGTTCGCCAGGTCGGCCGCCCGGCTGGCCATGCCGGAGGTGCCGCAGGAGATGTTCCTGCGCGCGGTCGAGGACGTGGTCCGGGCCGACGCCGACTGGCTGCACGACAACCCGACGCACACGCTGTACCTGCGGCCCCTGCTCTACGCGAGCGAGACGCAGCTGATGCTGCGCGCGTCCAACGAGTACACCTTCCTGATGATGGCCTTCCTTGCCGGCGGGTTCTTCGGGGACCAGGTGCAGCCGGTCTCGGTGCACGTCAGCCGGGAGTTCACCCGGGCCGTCCCCGGCGGCACCGGAAACGTCAAGTGCGCGGCCAATTACGGCCCTTCGCTGCTGGCCCAGCAGCAGGCGCAGGCGGCCGGCTGCCAGCAGGTCGTCTGGTTGGACGCGGCCGAGCACCGCTTCGTCGAGGAGATGGGCGGGATGAACCTGTTCTTCGTCCGCGACGGCCGCCTGGTCACCCCCGCGTTGACGGGCACCCTCCTGCCCGGCAACACGCGGGCGAGCCTGCTGACGATCGCGGGACTGGAGGGCTACCCGGTCGCCGAGGAGCGCATCACCGTCGAGGAATGGCGGGAGGGCTGCCGCTCCGGCGCCATCACCGAGACCTTCGCCTGCGGAACGGCCGCGGTGGTCACCCCGGTGGGCCGGGTGCGCGACGGCGACGACTGGTTCACCATCGGCGACGGCGGCATGGGCCCGGCCACCGCCCGGCTGCGTCAGGCACTGCTTGACGTCCAGCACGGCCGCCGCGCCGACCCGGGCGGGTGGCTGCACCGGATCTGCTGAGGCGTCCGGGCCGAGCCGTGCCGGTTCCGGAGCGGCTCGGCCCGCCTGCTTCGCGGGCGGCTCCGCGCCTACTTGATTTGTGCATGCAATGGGCGTTGAGTGGCCTACGAACGGCGCACTGCTTCGCGCCAGGGGGTGTCTGTGACGATGCGTCCGGTGTGTCCCCAAGGGCAGGTCAAGGGTGTCCTAAAGGGTGTGAGGATTCTTGAAGTAATGCGCGTACATGCCAGAGGCAATTGCGCCATGATGAGTGTCCGAACCCGTACTCACCCGGGAGCCGTCGACGTGGGCCGTCATGCCAACGAACCCCTTCCACCGCCAGCCGTGACCCGCACACATCTACGGGTGCTGTCGACCCTCCTGGCCCGTCACGCGGCCGACCTGCCCGACGAACGCCTGCTCGACGCCGACCGCCAGGACGCGGTGCGCCTGCTCGCCTGGTCCACCTCCGCCGCGGCCCTCGCCGCGGCGGCGTTGGCCGAAACCGATCCGCAGCAGGCGAGCCGTTACCGCAACCAGGTCCGCGACACGCTCGCGGAGGCGCACGCGCTGGCGTGGTATCCCGGCGGGTGAGAGCTGGGCAGTGAGTGCAGGGCAGTGAGTGCAGGGCGGGTCAGGTCTCGGTATTCGGGTGGTTGAGCTGGCCCATGGGCAGGACCGGACGGCCCCAGGTGCTCGCCATCACCTGCCCGGCGAGCAGGTAGAGCGCGCCGGCCGCGGCCAGCAGTCCGCTCCAACCGGCCACTCGGTTCCAGGTCACGCTGCCGGTGAAGCCGGAGACGGTCATCGCCACGAAGACCACGAGGACGCAGCTGAAGGTGGACAGCAGCGCCACGTGGATACGCCAGCTGGCGAGCCACAACACGAAGACCACGAACACCCACGGGAGCGTGAACACCCCGCTGGCGGCACCGCGCGCGGAGGGGTCCATGCCCGGCAGCACCCACTTCAGCATGCTGGCCTTGGCGCACCAGAACAGGCCGAACGAACCGAAGACGGTGGCGTGCCAGGTATCCCCGCGCTGCGCCTGGAAGAGCCCGGCGAGAAGCTGGGCCAGGCCACCGATGAAGAAGCCGACCGGGGCAAGGACGGGCGCCGCGCTCTCGGGCAGGACGCCCGCGTCGATCCCGGTGGCGATGAAGGTGACCACGATGAAGCCGGCCAGGCCGAGCGGTCCGAGCTGCGCCTGCGCCGTGGGCTCCATCCGGCGCACCGAGACCGCCTGGGCCCACGGGCCGATGCGGTTGTTGGCGGACAGCTGCCGGGCGGAGTTGTACTGAGCGGGCGGGGCGGTGGGGTCGGACACAATGCCTCCAGAGCGGTGCTCGGCTCCTGCACCATCCTGGTGGCCGAGCGCCCGACCGGCGACTCGAGGGTTCCGTATCGGCGCCGACCCGACCGGCCCGGCTTACCCGGCTTGCGCGGCTACAGCCCTGCGGCCCGCGTCACGGCGGTGCGGTAGAGGCGGCCGACGCGGTCTCCGAAGTACGAGCTGTAGGAGATGTCGTCGGTGTATCCGCCGGTCTCGAAGCCGCCGATCACGCCGATGACGGTGCCCTCGTCGCCGGTGGGCCCGCCCCGGCCGGGGATCAGCCACGGGCTGCCGCTCGTGCCGTCGCTGTAGCCGGTGCAGTCGATCCGCATCTGGCTGTCGCTGAAGCGGTCGACCAGATCCGAGCAGGTGATCGGTGCTTCCAGGGTGTCCGGGTAGCCGGTGATGGTGACGAGGTGGTCGAAGCCCTGGTCGACGGCGATCCGGTTCGCGCCGACGACCTGTTGCACGGAGCGGCCGTTGAGCGGCTTGAGCACGGCGAAGGCCACGTCCACCGAGGCGTCGCCGTTGGCGGTCCAGCCGGGGTCCTGGATGGTGGAGGCGATCTGCCAGACGCCGAGCGGGGCGGTGCCGTCGCGGTAGCCCGGCACGAAGACCTTGTCCTGGTCGGCGCCGCTGAGGCAGTGGGCGGCCGTGATGATCATGTTGCCCTTGGGGCTGTCCACCACGCTGGCCGTGCAGTAGTGCGTGCCGCCGAGCCCGCCGCTGAAAAGGGCGCCCACCCTGTTGTCCACGCGGTCCGCGACGGCGGTGTGCGGATTGCCGAGCTCCTGACTCGGCAACGCCGCCCCGGTGGCTCCGGCCAGCGCCAGTGCGACCAGCCACGCGACCGCGGAGACGGTGGGACGCCGCCGTGGGGGGTGCAACGCCGCCGCGCCGTGCTCGGCGGGGACGTGGTCCTGCGCGGGGACACCCTGAGGGCGGGAGAGCTCGGCGAGGTGGCGCTGAGCGGGGATCGCCTGCGTGGGTGCGGGTCGGGTCGGGATGGGCTGGGCGGGGATCGGCCGACCCGTGGGGGTCGGCCGTGCGGGGCTGCGCTGAATGGAGAACAGGGGAACCTCGCAGCGTGCAGTGGGGAGGTAGCGACATGCTGCCTTGTCGTTGCCGCTGGTCACAAGCCCCCCGGGGAAAAATCACCCGCCGCTTGACATGTGACCGAAAGGTCACCTATTCTCGGTTCGTGGACGAGGTTTTCAAGGCCCTGGCCGATCCCACCAGGCGCGCGCTCCTCGACGCGTTGTTCGAGAGCGACGGCCAGACGCTGAGCGCGCTGGAAGCAAGGTTCGAGACGAGTCGCTTCGCTGTCATGAAGCACCTGAAGCAGTTGGAGCAGGCAGGCCTGGTCGTCACCCGACGTCAGGGCCGCGAGAAGTTGCACTTCCTCAACCCCGTCCCGATCCGGCTGGTCCATGACCGCTGGGTCAGCAAGTACGCCGAGCCCTGGGCTGCGGCGCTCAGCGATCTCAAGCACGATCTGGAGTCGACCATGGAAAAGGTCTTCGAGATCTACATCCGCACCACTCCCGAGCGGTTGTGGCAGGCGATCACCGACCCGGACATCCGGGCCAAGTACAACTTCGGCGCCCGGATCACCGGGGAGCTCGTGCCGGGAGGCGCGTTCCAGATGTCGTCGCCCGGTGCCCCCGGCCCGCTGGGCGAGGGCGTCCATCTGGAGGTCGACCCGCCGCGTCGGCTCGTGCAGAGCATGACGGCTCTCTGGAGCGACGAGGTCAAGGCGGAGGGCACATCCAGGGTCACCTGGGAGATCGAGCCCGTCGGCGACTCCTGCCGGCTCACCGTCACCCACGACCAGCTCCGCGAGGGTGCCAACGACGAGCTGTACGGCGGCTGGCCGATGATACTTTCCGGCCTCAAGACCTGGCTGGAGTCGGGCGAGCTGCTCACCACGCCAGGCTCGCTGATGTACGGCAGCGGGGCCTGACGCCGCTGATCCGCCGCGTGGGCGGCCTTTGCGCCGGATGGGGCGGAAGGGGACCTTGGCCCCTTGGATGATCCGCCCGTGCGGGGGAGGCTGGAGAGGTACCAGGCCACCGTCCCCGGACGCGAAGGACGAGTCCCCGCCGTGACCGCCCACCTCCCCGCTCCCGCCGTGCTGACCGCCGATGCCGTGCTCTTCGACAACGACGGCACCCTCATCGACTCCCTCGCCTCGGTGCGCAGGTGCTGGGGCCGGTGGGCGAGCGAGTCGGGGATCGAGCCGCAGCGGCTCGACGAGGTCGGCTACGTCGGCCGCCCGGCCCGGGAGGTCATCGCGGAACTACTGCCCGAGCCGGAGGTCGCCGCCGCCGTGGCCAGGCTCCAGGAGCTGGAGCTGGCGGACGCCGCGAACACCAGGCTGCTCCCCGGCACCGAGGAGTTGCTCTCCTCGCTGCCACGGGACCGCTGGGCCGTGGTGACGGCGGCGGCGCGAGTACTGGCGCTGCGACGGCTCTCCGCCCTCGGCCTGACCGTGCCGATGCTGGTCGGTGCGGAGGACGTCACGCGCGGCAAGCCCGACCCTGAGCCCTTCCTCAAGGCAGCCGAGCGGCTCGGCGTGGCACCGAGCCGCTGCGTCGTGGTCGAGGACTCCCCGGCCGGCCTCGCCGCCGGCCGTGCGGCGGGTATGCACACGGTCGCCCTGGCGACCACTCACGACCCGGGGGAGCTGGCGGCGGACGTGATCGCCAAGGACCTCTCCCAGGTGCGGCCGCTGGTGGAGCCGGACGGCTCGCTGGCGCTGCTCATCGGCTGAGGTCCGGTCAGGCAGATCAGGTCTGGTCAGCCGAGTGTGGCCAGGTGCGCCTTGAATCCGGCCCCGAACGAGGTCGGGGTGCCGTCGTAGGCGCTGATCAGGGCAGGGCCGTTGCTGCAGTCCCAGGTGTTCCAGGTCCAGGCCAGGTACGAGGCGCCGGCGCTGTCGAGCCAGGGCAGCAGCGTGTCCAGGTAGCCGTGGGCGCAGTCGTTCTCGCCGAGCTCGCCGGTCACCAGCGGCACCTGGGCCAGCACCGGAGAGATCTGGGAGTTCCAGCAGGAGCTGTTGGCACAGGTGTTGAAGTTGTACGAGTGCCAGGAGGCGGCGATGTTGCCGGTCGGGTCGGTCGGCTTGTACGCGAGCCACTGCGTCAGGTCGTTGGAGTAGGCGAGGCCGCCAAGCATCACCACGTTGGTCGCGCCGGTGCCGCGCACCGCGTTGTCCATGGACTGCATCCCGGCGACGGCGTAACCGATGCCCGGGCAGGTACCGCCGTCCCGCCAGCAGGCCCAGCCGCTGGTCTCGCCGCCGGTGGCGCGCTCCGGGTAGGGCTCGTTGAAGAGGTCGAAGACGACCGCGTTGTCGCCCTTGAAGGTCGAGGCGACCGAGCTCCAGAACGGGACCGCTCCGGCCGCGTCCGGCATCGGTTTCTGACAGAGCGCGGTGGCGGCGGTGCAGCCGGAGGAGTTGCCGGTGTAGACGCCGTCGGTCCAGTGCAGGTCGAGGATGACGTCGAGGCCGTTCTTCTCCAGCAGGGCGACGTAGGCCTTGATCGCGTTGATGTAGTTCGCGCCCGCGTAGGCCGCGCTGACGTTGGAATGGCCGAGCCAGCAGTCCTCGTTGAGGGGGACGCGGACGGCGTTGATGTGCCAGGAGGTCATCGCCGAGACGGAGGTCTGGTCGACCGGGCCGTCGAAGAGCCCCGTGCCCTGGACGCAGCCGAACTCCGCCCCGGACCGATCCACGCCGTGGAGCGTGACGGTGCGTCCTGAGGCGTCGACGAGCTTGTTCCCGGACACATGCAGGGCCGGCGCGGAGCCGGAGGAGCCGGTCGGGCTCGGGGACGGGCTGGAGCTGGGGCTGGGGCTGGCCGTCGGGCTCGCGCTGGCGGAGGCTGAGGGCGAGGGAGACGGGGAGGCGGAGGGCGATCCGGTCGGGCCGCAGGCGAGGCCGTTCACGGTGAACGCCGTCGGCGCCGCGTTCGCGCCGGAGTAGGAGAAGTTGGCGTCGGTCGTGTACGAGCCGCCGGGAGCGATGGTCGCGGCCCAACTCGGCGCTGCGACAGCAACGTTGTGGCCCGACTGCGACCAGGTGCCGTTCCAGCCGGATTGCAGGGTCTGGTTGCCGGCGTAGGTGTAGCCGAGCGCCCATGAGGTGAGCGGGGCGCTGCCGGTGTCGGTGATGGTGACGGCGGCCGTGAAGCCGCTGCCCCAGTCGTTGCTGACGGCGTAGCTCACGCTGCAGGCGGCGCCGCTCGCGGCCGTGGGAACTGCGGTGGTCGAGGCCGAGGCGGGGGCCAGCGGGATCAGCACGGCGGCGCAGCCGCCGAGGGTGGCGGCGACAGCGGCCAGTTGGGCGCGTGGGCGCATGGAGATGACGCTCCTTCAGGATGGTGGACCCGAAATCGGAAGCGCTCCCACGCCTGCCCGCCCGAGCCAAGGTAGCGACCCCGGGCGGGTTCGGACAGAGGTCATACCAAGCTCGATGGAACTTTCCTGCTCACCGACAAGAGTCTTGACGGTCCGTCCGTTGCGGTCAACCATTGGGAGCGCTCCCACCCTCCCTGTCCCCGAGTCGGGTGCGGTCCCGCTGCTTTCGGCAGTGGCCGTTCCGGAAATTCACCTTCCCGAACTGGGACCGCTCCCACCACCACCCGCCCACAGAAAGGCAGTACACAGTGGCGCACCCACCCTTGCGCAGACTGCGTGTGGCAGCCGCCGCCGCAGCGCTCGGCGCGACCTGGCTCGTCCCGGTCGCGGCAGCGCAGTCGGCGCACGCCGCCGGCACGCACCTGGCGAACCCCTTCGTCGGGGCCACCCCCTATCTCAACCCCGACTACGTCTCTGAGGTCAACGCGCAGGCCAGTGCCGACGGCGGGACTCTGGGCACGGCCGAGGCGAAGGTCTCCGGCTACCAGACCGCGATCTGGATGGACCGCATCGGCGCCATCGCCGGTGACAGCACCCACCGCAGTCTGCAGGCCCAGCTCGACAACGCGGTGGCCACGGGTGCCAACCTGTTCGAGGTCGTCATCTACGACCTTCCCGGCCGTGACTGTGCCGCGCTCGCCTCCAACGGGGAGATCCCGGCGACCGCCGCCGGACTCACCGAGTACGAGACGCAGTACGTCGACCCGATCGCGTCCATCCTGGGCAACAGCAAGTACAGCAACCTGAGGATCGCGGCGGTCATCGAGCCGGACTCGCTGCCCAACGCCGTCACCAACCAGAACAAGCCCGCCTGCGCGACGGCGGCCCCGTACTACGAGACGGGCGTGGCGTACACGCTCAACAAGCTGCACGCGATACCGAACGTCTACGACTACCTGGACATCGGCCACTCCGGCTGGCTCGGCTGGTCCAGCAACATGGGCCCGGCCGCGCAGGAGTTCGCCAAGGTCGCCAAGGCGACGACGGCCGGGCTCGCGAGCGTCGACGGCTTCGTCAGCGACACGGCGAACACCACCCCGCTCGATGAGCCCTTCCTGCCCAACTCCACGCTGCAGGTGGGCGGCAACCCGCTGGACTCGGCGAAGTTCTACCAGTACAACCCGTACTTCGACGAGCACAGCTACGACGAGGCGATGCACGCCTCGCTCGTCTCGGCCGGTTTCCCGAGCACGGTCGGGATGATCGTCGACACCTCCCGCAACGGCTGGGGCGGCTCCGCCCGTCCGACGGCGCTGAACTCCACGCCGACCACGGTGGACGCCTACGTCGCGGCCAACAAGGTCGACCAGCGTCCGTTCCGCGGCGACTGGTGCAACGTCAACGGAGCCGGCATCGGCGCCCGCCCGACGGCGCAGCCCTACGGCGGCAGCGACCCGATCATCGCGTTCATCTGGGTCAAGCCGCCGGGCGAGTCGGACGGCGACTACCCGACCGCCACGCACGCGCACGGCGACCCGCACTGCGACCCGAACGGCACGCAGACCGACGGCAACGGCGGCACCTACCCGACCGACGCCATCCCCGGCTACGACATCCCGGCCGGACAGTGGTTCGCGGCGCAGTTCCAGCAGCTGGTCGGCAACGCCTACCCGAGCCTGGGCGCCTCCTCGGGCGGTGGCGACAACGACACCACCCCGCCCTCCGTCCCGACCGGACTGACCGTCACCGGTACTACCGCGAGCAGCGTCTCCCTCTCCTGGACCGCGTCCACGGACGACGTCGGGGTGGCCGCGTACAGCGTGTACCGGGGCGGCGCCAAGGTCGCGACGGTGACCAGTGGCACCAGCTACACCGACACCGGTCTCACCGCGTCCACCGCCTACACCTACACCGTCACCGCACAGGACGCGCCCGGCAACGTCTCGGCCGCCTCGGCGGCGGTGACCGCGACCACGGCCGCCTCCGGCGGAGGCGGAGGCGGAGGCAGTGTCGGCTGCACCGCGACCTACAGCATCAGCAGCGACTGGGGCAGCGGATTCAACGCGAACGTGACGGTCGCCAACACCGGCACGAAGGCGACGACGGCCTGGAAGGTCGTCTGGAGCTTCGCGGGCAACCAGACGGTCTCGAACATGTGGAACGCGACCTACACCCAGTCGGGCACGACGGTCACCGCGGTGAACATGGGCTACAACGGCACCATCGCGGTCGGCAGCAACACCAGCTTCGGCTTCGGTGCGTCGTACAGCGGCAGCAACGCCGCACCGACGCTGACCTGTACGGCTTCCTGACGGTCCGACAGCAGGTCAGTGGGCAGAGGGGGCCCGCCGCTTCGCAGCGGCGGGCCCCCTTGACGGCTCACTCCGACCTGGGAGCGCTCCCAGGTCGCGATCGGCCTCCAACGAGAAGGAGACAGACGGTGACTGCCAGGCCGACGCTCGCCGAGGTGGCACTGCGCGCCGGGGTGTCCACCGCCACCGCCTCCCGCGCGCTCAGCCGCTCCACCCGCGTCAGCGGACCCGCGCGGGCTCGGGTGGAGCGGGCGGTCGCCGAACTCGGTTACGTCCGCCAGCGCGCGCCTCGCGCCGCGGCGGGCAGCACCGGGGCGATCGCGGTCGTCGTCTGCGCGGACATGCTGCACTGCCAGTCCGACCTCTTCTACACGCGGCTGCTGGTCGCCGTCGAACGCGCGCTGGCTCCCTACGAGCGCGAGCTGCTCGTGCTGACCGCGCTGCGGCAGAACTCCCGCCCGTCCCTGCTCCGCTTCCTCCGCGGCGGTCACGTCGACGGCGTGCTGCTGGTCGGTCTGCGCGGCGACGACGCGCTGCCCCGGCTGCTGCGCGCGGCGGACGTGCCGGTGGTCTCCATGGGCCGCCCGCCCGGTGACGCCGACCTCGCCTACGTCGACGCGGACAACGTCGGCGGCGCCCTGCAGGCCGTCCGCCACCTGCAGACCCTGGGGAGGCGCCGGATCGCCACGATCGCCGGCCCCGGCGACATGGCCGTCGGCGTCGACCGGCTCGCCGGCTACCGCAGCGCGGTCCGGCAGTTCGGCACCGGGCAGGAGCTGATGATCCGCGGCGACTTCACCGTGGCCTCCGGCGAGCACGCGATGCTGCGGCTGTTGGACCGGAACCCGCATCTCGACGCGGTCTTCGCCGCCTCCGACCCGATGGCGGCGGGCGCACTGCGGGCGCTGACCCGGCTGGGCATCAAGGTCCCCGACGACATCGCGCTGATCGGCTTCGACGACGCGGCGATCGCGCGCCGCACCACCCCGCAGCTGACGACGGTGCGTCAGCCGGTCGAGGCGATGGGCGCGCGACTGGTGGCGGAACTGGTGCACCGGCGGCTTCCCGGCCGGATCGTGATGGGCACTCAGCTGGTGGTGCGCCAGTCCGCCTGATCAGGACCCGCTAGTGCCTCAGCCTCCCGGAGTGATCGTCGGGAAGAGCTGGGCGAAGGAGTCGAAGGCCGTCGCGATATCGGCCTCCGCCCAGAAGCGGTGGTAGGTGAAGACCGGCGCTGCTCCGCCGTTCAGGTAGGTCTGCACCTTCGACCACTGCGGGTCGTTCTTGTACCACTGCCGGATGGACAGGAAGGTGTTGGTGTTCGTCGAGCTGAGCACCGTCCCGTCCGGGTAGGTGCCGGTCCAGCCCGGCGGCACATACAGGCCCTCGTGGGTGGTCGCGCTGTAGGCCTGGGTGAAGCGGCTGTAGTCGGTCCGGGTCTCCGGGGCCGAGTAGCCGAGCGAGTCGCTGTACTTGCTGTGGATGACGTCCAGGATGTGCTGGGCGAAGTCGCGGGACGCGGTGTCCCCGGACTTGGCCGCGTAATACGCCAGTGTCTTGGCCAGCGAACCGGCCACGCCCAGGTCGGTCGCGCTGCCGCTCGTCGTGACGTGCAGCGAGGCGTTGGCGCCGGGAGTGGTGGCGTTCCAGGTGTCCGGCGCGCCGGACCAGCTGAGTGTGCCGGGCGTGGTCAGCGTGCCGGTGGCGGTGTCCGCGGTGGAGACGGACATCGCCCACTTGACCCACTTGTCCAGCACCGCCTTGGCGTTGGCGTCGCCGGAGGCGTAGTAGTACTCGGCGAAGCGCTCCATGGCCCAGGTCTGGAAGCCGAACCAGGAGTTGCTGGCCGGGTCGTGGTACTCCGGCTGCCAGTCGTAGTAGAGGCCGTAGAAGGTCGGGTCACCGGCCGGCGGCGCGGTCACGTCGCCGTAGTTGCCGCCCCAGCTGTTCGTCGCGCCGCCCGCGATCGCGCCCTCGTTGGACTGGAGCCAGCGGAAGAACTGCAGCTGCTTGGTCAGGCTCGCCGACCAGTCGCCCGTGGCGGTGGGCGACTTGGGCGCCAGGTTGCTGTCGGTGGAGAGGGCGAAGGCCGCCAGTGGGTTCTGGTAGCCCTGGTGTGCCGCGGAGCCGGAGATGCGCCAGGACCAACTGCCGTCCGAGGCACCGCCCCAGGCGAAGTACCAGGTCAACAGGCCCAGTTGCTCGTTGGCCTTGGAGGTGCCCGCCGGGCAGGTCTTGGAGCCGTTGCAGTTGCCGGCCTGCTTGAAGTACTTGTCGTAGAGCGCGTAGCGGAGGTAGTCGCCGAGCTTGGCGGCCTTGGCCAGAGTGCCGCTGATGACCGAGGTCTTGCCCTGGGCCTTGGCGTAGGTGTCCGCCCAGTACGCCGCTTGCACCAGGCGCGCGTCGGCGTCCGGGGCGTCGGTGAACTTGTACTGCTTGGCGTAGGAGCCGCCGCCGTCGTTGAACAGGCTGAGGAAGCCGGAGCTGGTGTTGCCGTACTTGAAGACGTCGCAGTCGGGCTGCGGGATCGTCTCCCAGACGGACTCCTCCGGGCCGCGCTGGTAGCTGTTGATCAGGCTCGGCTTGGTGGTCCCGTCCTCGCAGTTGCCGAAGCCGTACTTGTTGTCGGTGTCCATGATCCACGCGGGTGAGTACATGTCCGAGGTGCCGTAGGTGGAGGTCAGTTCGGCCGAGAGCGGGTCGGTGCCGACGGGGACGGAGGAGTCGAGCTTGACCGGATACTGGTCGGGCTGCGGCAGCTCCGGGCCGTAGGTGGCGGGCTTGGCCGGGTTGTAGGTGCTCTGGCCCGGCTGCTGGGTGTGACTCGGGATCATGTAGGTCTCGAGGTTGGTCCAGGCGTTGTTGAAGCCCGACCAGTCGCCGGTCACCCGGCCGTAGTCGGCCTCCAGCCAGAGCCAGTAGCTGTAGGTCTCCGACGTCGTCTCGTGACCGTAGTCCGGCGCTTCGACGATCAGCGTTTCCACTGAGTGGTAGGGGATGCCGAGCGGGCTGAAGTAGCCGTTCGCCGGGTTCTTGATCTTCGAGTAGAGGTCCAGGAAGTACTGGTCGTAGCCGGAGACCTTGGCCGACTCCGTCGCGGTGACCGAGGCCGCGCCGTAGCCGGTCGCGCTCGCGGTGAAGGTCGCCGTGCCGCCGACCTGCGCGGCGTTGGTCCCGGCGGTGACCGTCACGTTCTGCGCGGTGTTCCAGTTCGACGGGGTGAAGGTGAGCGTGGCCGGGGCCGCGCTCAGGTCGGTGTCGCTGCCGGAGCGGGCGACGGCGACGCTGACGTTCGCGGCGGGCGCGGAGGAGAGCGTGACGCCGAAGGCGCCGGTCCCGCCCTGCTGCACGGTGATCGCGCTCGGACTGACCAGGACGCTCGGGCCGGTCACGCTGATCGCGACCGGGGCCGAGGTCGTCGTCGCGCCGCCGTTGTCGGTGGCGACGGCGGTGAGCGAGTAGCTGCCCGCCGCCACGTTCGCCCAGCTCGCCGTCCACGGCGCGGCCGTGGCGGTGGCGACGAGAGCGTTGCCGCCGGTGCTCGTGCTCGCGTAGTAGTCGACCTTGCTGACGGTCCCGTCGGCGTCGGCCGCCGTGGCCGCGAGCGGGACGGTCGCCCCCGGCTGGAAGACCTGACCCGCCGTCGGCGAGGTGAGACTGACGGTCGGCGGCTGGTTGGCGCCGCCGCAGACGACGCCGTTGACCGAGAAACTGGTCGGGGCGACGTTGGCGCCGGAGTAGCTGAAGTTGGCGTCGGTCGTGTAGCTCGCACCGGCGGCGATCGTCGCGGCCCAGGTCGGCGCGGTGACGGTGACGTTCTTGCCGGACTGGGCCCAGGTGCCGTTCCAGCCGCTGGAGAGGGTCTGGTTGCCGGCGTAGGAGTAGGTCAGCACCCAGTTGGTGATGGCTGTGCTGCCGGTGTCCTTGATGGTGACGGCGGCGCTGAAGCCGCTGCCCCAGTCATTGGTGTCCGCGTAGCTGACGCTGCACGCCACCGAGGCGGCGGCGGCCCCGGTCGGGACGGCCAGGGTGCCGCCGGCGGTGGCGATCAGGGCGAGTGCGCCTGCCGAGGAGAGCAGCGCCAGCAGTCTGGCGCGCGGGGAACCGCGTCGCATATGAGACCTCCCGAGGGAGCGGGTGGGGGAGCGATGACGCGGAAAGTGTGAGGGCGCTGTGCGCGGACGGGCAGGGCGCGCCGGGGTGACGGTCGCGGCCGTTCGCGCGCACGCGGCTGAGCTGCGGCGACGCGGCGCCGGGCAGGTCGGGGCCGCCCTGCGGCCATGTACATTCCACCGCGCACCTCGGCGACGGCAGCGTCGAACAGTTCACCGCGGCGGCGAAGCGGCATTTACTAAGGCAGATTGATAAGCTAGCCTTAGTATATGACCGATGAAGTGGACCCCGACGAGATCGCCGCAGCCCTGCTCGCGAGCGTCAGTCTGCTGGTGCGGCGTGTGCGTCAGGTCCCCGTCGAGGGCGGGCTCACCATGCCGGAGCGGCAGGCGCTGTCGCGGCTGGACCGCGGCGGCCCCGCCACGTCCTCGGAGTTGGCCCGAGAGGCGCAGATCACGGCGCAGGCGATGGGGGCGACCCTCAGCGCGCTGCAGGCCCGCGGCCTGGTCGAACGGCGTCCGGATCCCGGGGACGGCCGACGGGTGATCCTCACGGTGACCGACGCCGGTCTGCAGGAGCTGAGGATCAAGCGCAACGCCCGGACCGAACTCCTCGCCGGGGCTCTCGCCGGCACGTTCACCGCGGCGGAACTGGAGCAGCTCGCAGCGGTCGCACCGCTGCTGGAGCGGCTGGCCCAGAACATCTGACGTGCACGGAAACCGAGGAAGTGACCACCGATGACTCTTCCCGCGGTGCCGCGTGCCGCAAAGCGCCCGGACGGTGACCGGTACAAGTGGACGGCGCTGACGAACACCACGGCCGCCGTCTTCATGTCCGCCCTGGACGGCTCCATTGTGCTGATCGCGCTGCCGGCGATCTTCCTGGGCGTGCACCTGGACCCGCTGGCCCCGGGCAATATCGCCTACCTGCTCTGGATGATCATGGGGTACCGGCTGGTGCAGGCCGTACTGGTGGTCACCGTGGGCCGACTGGGCGACATGTACGGCAGGGTGCGCATCTACAACGCCGGCTTCGCGGTCTTCACGTTCGCCTCGATCCTGCTGTCCTTCGATCCCTTCGAGGGTGGCCATGGAGCGATGTGGCTGATCGGCTGGCGGGTGTTGCAGGCGGTCGGCGGGTCGATGCTGACGGCGAACTCGGCCGCGATCCTGACCGACGCGTTCCCCGAGGAGCAGCGCGGCTTCGCCCTGGGCATCAATCAGGTCGCGGGACTGGGCGGGATGTTCATCGGCCTGGTCGCCGGCGGGCTGCTGGCCGCCTGGGACTGGCGGGCGGTGTTCTGGGTGAACGTGCCCGTCGGCGTCTTCTTCACCATCTGGGCCTACCGCACCCTGCACGAGAGCGGCCGGCGTGGCGGCGGCCGGATCGACTGGTGGGGCAACATCACCTTCGCGGTGGGCCTGAGCGCGGTCCTGATCGCGGTCACCTTCGGTCTCCAGCCCCACGGCGGACACAGCATGGGCTGGACCAACCCGCTGGTCCTCGGCCTGGTCGGCGGCGGTCTGGCGCTGCTCGCGGCGTTCTGGGCCATCGAGAGCCGGGTCACCGCGCCGATGATCCAGCTCAGTCTGTTCCGCCTGCGGGCCTTCACCTTCGGCAATCTGGCGGGCCTGGCCATCTCGATCGGCCGTGGCGGGATGCAGTTCGTGCTGATCATCTGGTTGCAGGGCATCTGGCTGCCGCTGCACGGTTACGACTACAGCGCCACGCCCCTGTGGGCAGGCATCTTCATGCTGCCGCTGACCGCCGGGTTCCTCGCCGCCGGACCCGTCTCCGGGTACCTGTCCGACCGGATCGGCTCCCGGGGTCTGGCCACCGGCGGTGCGTTGCTGTTCGGTGCCAGCTTCCTGGGCCTGATGCTGCTGCCGATCGACTTCAGCTACTGGATCTTCGCGGTGCTGATCGCGCTCAACGGGACAGCCAGCGGCATGTTCGCCTCGCCCAACTCCTCCTCGATCATGGGCAGCGTCCCCGCCCACCTGCGCGGGGTCGCCTCCGGGATGCGCGCCACCTTCCAGAACTCCGGCACCGCCGTCTCGATCGGCGTGTTCTTCTCGCTCATGATCGCCGGTCTGGCCGGCAATCTCCCGCACGCGCTCACCAGCGGACTGCAGCAGCAGGGCGTGCCGGCTCACCTCGCCGCCCAGGCCGGCAGCCTTCCCCCGGTGTCGTCCCTGTTCGCCGCCCAACTGGGCGTCAACCCGGTCCAGCACCTGCTCCAACCCAGCGGCGTGCTGGCCAGGTTGACGGCGGCGCAGCGGCAGGCCCTGACCGGACGCGAGTTCTTCCCGAACCTGATCTCCGGGCCCTTCCACTCCGGCCTGGTCGTCGTCTTCGCCTTCGGCGCCGTCCTCGCCCTCCTGGCCGCGATCGCCTCCCTGCGCGGTACCAGCTCCGCCCCCACGAGGCCGGCCTCGGGATCGACCCCGCCGACCGGCGACGCTGTCGCCGAGATGCAACCCTGCAAGGACAGTGGCGGCTGACGCACCCTCACACCCAGAAACCCGTCGCGGCAACCCGCCGACATCCAGAGAAAGAGCACCATGGCACTGACAACGATCGACCCCACGTCCGCACTCGTCGTGATCGACCTGCAAAAGGGAATCGTCCCGGCCCGGACCGACGTTCCTGTCGCCCAGGTCGTGCAGCGTACCGCGCAGTTGGCGACCGCCTTCCGCCGACGCGGCCTGCCGGTGGTCCTGGTCAACGTCACCGGGCGGGCCCCAGGACGTACGGACGCCGACCGGTCCGGCGGAGGCGGCGGAGGCGGTGCCGCATTTCCGCCCGGGTGGTCCGACCTCGTCGACGAGCTCGACGTGCAGCCGACCGATCACCTGATCACCAAGCGGCGGCGCAGCGCGTTCCACGACACCGGGCTCGACACGCTCCTGCGCGACCTCGGCGTCACCCAGGTCGTGCTCGCCGGCGTCTCGACGAGCAGCGGCGTCGAGTCGACCGCACGCGCGGCCTACGACTACGGCTACCACGTCGTCCTGGCGACCGACGCCATGAGCGACCCCGACACCGACGCGCATCGCAACAGCATCGAGCGCATCTTCCCCAAGACCGGCCAAACCGCCACCACGGCCGAGATCACCGACATGGTCGAGGGGACGCGATGAGCCTGCTGGGTCGGCTTCTGAGCAACCGCAGAGCAGGCGAGGTCCATGCGGCATGGAACCTGCCGCACCTGCAGGGCCCCGACCTGCTCAGTGTGACGAGCCATCACTTCGTCGACGGTGGCGCGATGCCGCTGGAGCACGCCGCCAGGCACGTCGGCGGCCGGAACCTGTCCCCCCACCTCGCCTGGAGCCCGCTACCGGCCGGCACCGCGCAACTGCTGCTGGTCGTCGAGGACACCGACGTGCCCATGGCCAGGCCCGCCGCGCACTGCCTGGCACTGATCGATCCGGCCGTGGAACACCTCGCCTCCGGCGCCCTCGCCGCTCGGCAGCCCGCCGCCGGAGTACGGGTGCTGCGCTCCACCATCGGACGCGGATACCAGGGCCCCGCACCCATCAAGGGCCACGGACCGCACCACTACACCTTCCAGCTGTTCGCCCTCTCCAGCGCGGTGGGCACCGCCCCCGACGGCTCCGCACTCGAGCGCGCACGGCCCCGCGCCCTGCTCTCCTCCCTCACGACTCCCGTGCTGGCCCGAGGCCGACTGACCGGGACCTTCGAACGCTGAGGACCGGCCCGAGATCTGGACCGGCTCACTGGGCCCGACGGTCCAGCAGGCCGCGGATGAACGCGGCCTGTCCGGCGTGCTGCAGGTCGTCCGAGACGACGCTGACCAGCCGGACGGCGGCGGTCACGGGCGGGTCCCAGCGGGTGTCGACGATGCGGTCCAAGTGGTGCCCGCCGGGTCCGCCCAGAAAGGCGAGGGTGCGCGCGTGCACATCGTCGTAGTACCCGAGCAGCAGCTCGGCGGTGCTGCCGCCGAGTGCGGCGACCTGCTGGGGGCGATGTGCGTAGCCGGTCGCCCCGGCGGGGAACGGCAGGTCGAAGCGCTCCCGCCAGCCGAGCTCCGTCCAGGCCTGCGGCATGTCCGCGAGGTCGCACACGTGGTCGTCCTGGATCCGGGTCAGGTGCCAGACGAGCCAGGCGACGGAGTTGGCTGCCGGATCGGCCCTGAAGGCCAGCTGGTCCGGGCTCAGCCCCTCGACGGCCTCGCGTACGACTTCCTGGATCCGCCCGAAGGCGTCGATGAGCAGTTCGGTCGCGACGGTCACAAGGCCAAGGCTAGTCCGGGGGAGCCGTGGGACGCCCGAGTTGCTGGGCCAGGGGGACGACGGGCGGCATCACGAAGTCGCGGCGCAGATGGTTTCCGCCGTCCAGGAAGAGCGTGTGGCCGGTGAGGAAGCCGGCGAAGGGCGAGCAGAGGTAGGTCGCCGCCCAGCCGAGTTCGTGCGGCTGTCCGACGCGCCCGGCCGGCTGGCGGCGGGCGTCGACAGCACTGTGGTCGGGGTCCTGCTCGCGCAGCCGGCGTAGCGACTCGGGAAGGTCGTCGTGCGGGAAGAGCCCGGGGACCAGCGCATTGACGCGGATCCCGGCCTCGGCCCACTCGACGGCGAGCGTCTTCGTCATCGCGCCCACCCCGGCCTTGGCGGAGGCGCTGTGCACCATCCCCGGACCGCCGGTGAAGGCCTGAGCCGCCAGGATGTTCAGGATCGCCGCGCCCTCGCTGCCCCGGCCGCCCTCGCCGCCCTCGCCGCCCTCGCCGCCCGGCCGGGCGGTGTGGCGGCGGTGGAGCTCGCGGGAGCAGTGGAAGGTGCCGTTCAGCACGGTGTCGACCACGGCCCGCCAGCCGTTCGGGCTGAGCTCGGCGGCCAGGACGGGGAAGTTGGCGGCGGCGTTGTTGACCAGCACGCGCACCGGCCCCAGCGCGGCCTCGACCAGGTCGAACGCGGCTGCGACCGCCTCGGGGTCGCGCACGTCGGCGGGCGCGCCGATCGCTCGGGGCCCCGACCAGCCGAACGTCCGGGCGGCCTCGGTCACCGCCGCGACACCGGCGGCGCGGTGCTCGGCGCTGCGGCCGAGCACGCCGACCCGCGCGCCGAGCCGGGCGAACTCGACGGCCATGGCCCGGCCGAGCCCGGTCCCGCCGCCGGTGACCAGCACGGTCGTCCCCTCGTAGCAGCCGCTCGGCAGCATGGCCGTGCCGAGCGGAGGTGGCTGGCTGACCACGGGTCACCGGCCTTCGAACGCCGCTGGACGGCGGTGCGCGGCGGCCGCGTAGCCGGCGGCCTTGTCGGCGGAGGCGAAGAGCGTCGACGCCGACAACGCCTGCGTGCGCAGCGCGTCGCCGAGAGCGTGGTCGGCGTAGGAGTCGATGCTGCGCTTGACGGCCTGGACGGCGAGCGGAGCGTTGTCGGCGAGCTGCGCGGCGACCTCGAACGCGGTGCGTTGCAACTCCTCGACTCCGGTCACGAGCTGCACCGCGCCGATCCGCTCGGCGGTGGCGGCGTCGATCCGGCGGCCGGTCAGGGCCAGCAGCTTCGCCCAGCCGGTGCCCACCTCGCGGGCCAGCCGCAGGTCTCCGCCCGCGTCCACCGCGACGCCGAGGGTGACTTCGGGCAGGGCGAAGACCGCGTCCTCGGCGGCGATCCTGATGTCGCACATCAGCGCCAGCTCGAAGCCGAAGCCCAGGCAGTATCCCTGCACCGCCGCGACGACCGGCTGCGGCAGCCCGGAGAGGACGGCCAGCCGCTCGTGCACGTGGCGGATGCCCTCGTAGTAGTTGCGCACCAGCTCCGCGTCCGAGCGGCCCGCGATCGGACTGCCCGGCGCCTGGGCGTCGATCCCGGCGCAGAACGCGCGGCCGTTCGCGCGCAGCAGGACGGCCCGCACGTCAGGATCGAAGCGGATCTGGTCGGCCCGCGCGGCGAGCTGCCGGGTCGCCTCCCAGCTCCAGCCGTTGAGCTTGGCGGGGTTGTCGAGGGTGAGCACGGCGACGCGGCCGTCGTGCTCGTGGTCGAGGCGGATGAACCAGTCCGCCTCGGGTAGCAGCGGCGCGGTGGGGAACACGGCTCTCCACTCCGATCGTGTCGATCGTGTCGCTTCAGGCCCGTCATTCTGACACTGCGTCAGTTGCTTTACCAGTGACCGTCCCGCTGCGTTCCCTGCCGTCGGCGGGGGCCGCTGACGCGGCGCGCGGAGAGCGCTTGGGGTGGGGCCTCACCCGCAGGTGGAGCGCCGCCAGTGCCACGCAGGCGCCGGCCATGGACGTCCAGAGCACGGTGGCGCCCGCGTGGGCGAGGAGCTGGGTGCCGAGGACCGGCGCGAGCGTCGCGGCGACACCCCAGCTGGTGCCGAAGACTGCCAGATAGCGTCCGCTCGCACCGGTCGGGGCGAGGTCGGCGACGAGGGCGTAGGCGCGTCCCATGACGAGCAGGTCGCCGAGGCTCCAGACGGCGGTGGCACCGATCGAGGCGGGGAGCGAGTGCGCGGCGGCGTAGCCGAGCAGTCCGGCGGCCAGAAGCAGGTGGCCGAGGGCCAGTGCGGCCGGAGTGGTGAGGCGGCTCAGTCGCGGCACTCTGATCAACGGCTGGGCGAGCACGGTGGTGATCGCCGCCGCGGTGAAGAGCAGCCCGGCGTCGGCGGCCGGTCGACCCTGTTCGGCGAGCGTGAGCGGGAGGCTCATCACGGTCTGCTGGTTGATCAGCGCGTAGGCGCTGCCGGTCAGCAGCATGGTCAGCAGGGCGCGATCGCGCAGCGGGCCGAGCGCGTGGCCGGCGGGTGAGGACGCAGGCGGCTCGTGGGCGCGCGCCGGGCGGTCCGGCGGCAGGGCGACGCGCACGAGCAGGGCGCAGCCGAGGCAGGTGGCCGCGTCGGCGACGAAGAGCCAGCGCAGGTCCCAGTGGCCGAGCAGCGCCGCGAGCAGCCCCGCGCCCATGCCACCGGCCGCGAGGGCCGCGCTGAACAGGCTGAAGGCGCGCACGCGCTGCTCGGGCGGGACGGACTCGCTGATGATCGCCTGGCTCGGCGGTTCGTACACCTCGAAGGCGAGTCCGAGCAGCACGGCGCAGCCGATCACCGCCACGAGCGAGCCGGACGCGGCGATCCCCAGCTGTGCCAGCGCGCAGCAGCTGAGCCCCAGCACGATGGTGAAGCGCGGTCCCGCCCGGTCCGCCAGCCGGCCGCCGGCGAGCCGGGAGGGGATGGTGGCCAGTCCGAACGCCGCTGTCGCCAGCCCGGCGGTCGTCACGCTCGCGCCGTAGTCGGCGCTGATGAGTGCGGTCAGGAACGGCAGCGAGAAGGCGCCCAGTCGATTGACCACCCGCGCCAGCAACAGCAGGCGAACGGTTCGGGGAAGCGGCGGCGTCCCACCCGGCACTGCATCACCTCGTCACTGGCGAATGGGCTAATGTCAGTGACATACGTTAGGCAGGGAAAGGTAACCGGTCAAGTGTTGTTCGACAGTCACATGCGGGCGCTGCTCGATGCCTCCGTCGCCCTCGTCAACGCGCTCACCGACGGCGACGCACGCGGCAGGAGCTTCATCGCGCCGGTAGGGTCCGACCAGGTGGCGGCGGTGCGGGCGGCGCTCCCCGGCACGGACGGCATCGACCCCGACCAGGCCGACTACCTCGCCGGGACAGCGCGCGAGCTGCGGATCGTCTTCGAGGCCGTCGCCGCGGAGCGGATCGACGACGCGGCCGCCGCACTGAACAAGCTCCTGCGCGCCAACGGCGCCCGCCCGCAGCTCGACCGGTCGCCGGGGGAGCCCTGGCAGGTCCACTTCCACGGCGCGGACGACTCCTACGCCATCGGCTGGAGTGCGGGCTGCGCGACCGGCCTCGCCATGGCGGTCGGCGGCGACTACGCGGGACGCCTCGGCGTCTGCGCGGCGTCCCGCTGCGACCGCGTCCATGTCGACGTCTCGCGCAACGCGGCCCGGCAGTTCTGCTCGACGGCCTGTCAGAACCGGGCCAAGGCCGCCGCCTTCCGCGCCCGGCGCGCGGCCGGAGAGGGCTGAGCCGGGGGAGTGGACGCGAAAGGGGCCCCGCGCATCCGCGCGAGGCCCCGACGGACGTACTCCGCTCAGGCGGCCTTGGCGTCCGCCGCGGCCGTGTTCTCCGCGGAGGGGGCCTCGGGGGCCTGCACGCCGCCGCGCAGGCCGAGCAGGGCGACGAGCGCCGCCAGAAGCATCACTCCGGCCATGATGTAGAAGACCGTCTGGACGCCGTGGGCGAAGTCCAGCCGCACCCACTTCGGGATCGAACTCGTCGACCCGCTGCCGCCGCCCGCGCTGTAGTCACCACGCGTCGCAGCCGCCGCTGCCTGCTGGGCCTGCGCCGTCGACAGCCCCTGCTGCACGAGCGAGTCGGCGATCCGGGACTGGAAGATCGACACCATCACGGTGCCCAGCACGGCGAAGCTCAGGCTGGAGGCGTAGTTACGGACCGTCATGGTGATGCCGGTGGCCTCGCCGTAGGAGAGGCTGGACGCGCGGTTCACCGCGTCGGTGTTCGACGGGCCGATCATCAGGCCCATGCCGGCCCCGGCCAGGACGATGTACCAGGTCAGCGTGGACAGGTTGAGCGAGGGCATCTTGCTCGCCCAGAGGTAGAAGCCGACGGCGGCGATCACCGCGCCGGCCACGACCGGACGCTTCGCGCCGACCCGGTCCAGCATCCGGCCGCCGATCTGCGCGGTGACCATGAAGCCGAGGAAGAAGTAGAGCAGCGTCAGACCGGCCTGCTGGGCGTTCTGGCCGAGCGAGAGCGCCGCGTACTCGCTGGCGAAGAAGAACATCGGCAGGAAGACGGCCATGGCCAGGGCCAGCACCACGCACTGGACCACGAAGGCACGGTCACGGAAGATCGCCACGTCCATCAACGGCGAGGTCCGGCCGCGCTCGTAGCGGAAGAAGACCAGCAGCAGCGCCGCGCCCGCCGCGATCGACAGGTAGATCGCCGGGTTGGCCCAGCCCCAGACGTGCGACTGCTGGAAGCCGAAGACGCTCAGCGCGACGCCGCCGGCGATCAGGATCAGACCGCGGTAGTCGATCGGGGCCGGTCGGTACTGCGTCTCGGGCTTGGAGATCCAGATGAGCAGCAGTGCGACGAGTGCGACCGGGATGTTCACCCAGAAGATGCCGCGCCAGGTCCACTGCGTCAGGTAGCCGCCGAGGATCGGCCCGACGGCGGTGAGGCCGCCCGCGATGCCGAAGAAGAGGGCCAGCGCCCGGCCACGCTCCCGCAGTTCGTAGGTGTTGACGACGATGGCGAGCGCCGCCGGGTACATCAGCGCGCCGCCGAGACCCTGCACGGCGCGGAAGGTGATGATCCAGCTCTGGGCCAGCGCCCCGGTCGGGGTCAGGCCGCACAGCGCGGAGGAGGCGGCGAAGACGACCACGCCGATGACCACCATGCGACGGTGGCCGAGCGTGTCCGAGAGTCGGCCGCCGAAGGCGAACAGTGCTGCCATGGCCAGCAGATAGGCGTTGATCGCCCATTGCACGCCGGTCCCGGAGAGGTGCAGTTCGGACTGGATCTTGGGTGCGGCGATCGAGACGATCGTCTGGTCGATGAAAGTCATCGCCACCGCGCAGATCATCGCTGCGAGCACCAGGCCCTTGCGCCCGGATCCGACCCCGTTCGTACTCATGGTCAAGCTCCCCCTTGCGTCCATATGGCGGGCAGACCATAGCACCGATCGGTGGCGCGCCCGAGGGGGTGCGTCAGTGCTCCGGCTCCGCCTTGGCGCGGCTCGGCTGGACCCGCTTCGGCTCGCCCGGCATCTTCGGATATTCGGGCGGATAGGGCATGTCGCCGAGCCCGCGCTCGGTGGCGTCCTGTTCGGACAGTTCCAGCGCGGCGGTCAGGTCGAACGCCTCGCCCTCCATGTCCGCGTGGACGTCCCCGAGTTCGGCGTAGCGCTGCGGCATGGTGCGGATGTCGAACTGGTCCGGGCGCACCGACGACACCTCGTCCCAGTGCAGCGGCGCGGAGACCGGGGCGTGCGGGAACGGCCGGATGGAGTACGCGGAGGCGATGGTCCGGTCCCTGGCCATCTGGTTGAAGTCGACGAAGATCCGCTCGCCGCGCTCCTCCTTCCACCAGGCGGTGGTGACCTCGTCGGGCATCCGCCGCTCCAGCTCGCGGCCGATCGCGATCACCGCGTGCCGCACCTCCACGAAGTCCCAGCGCGGCAGGATCGGCACGAAGACGTGCAGGCCGCGCCCACCGGAGGTCTTCGGCCAGCCGCGCAGGCCCAGCTCCTCCAGCACCTTGCGCAGCTCGTGCGCGGCGCGCGCGGCGTCGGTGAAGTCGGTGCCCGGCTGCGGGTCGAGGTCGATGCGCAGTTCGTCGGGGTGGTCGGTGTCCGCGCTACGGACCGGCCAGGGGTGGAAGGTGAGCGCACCCCGGTTGGCCGCCCAGAGGATGGCGGCCGGCTCGGTCGGGCACATCTCGTCGGCGGGGCGGCCGCTGGGGAAGGCGATGCGGGCAGTGGGGATCCAGTCGGGCAGGTCGCGCGGGGCGCGCTTCTGGTAGAACGCCTCGCCGCCGATCCCGTCCACAAAGCGTTGCAGCGTCGTCGGCCGGTCCCGCACGGCCCGCAGCGCGCCTTCGCTGACGGCCTCGAAGTAGCGGGCCACGTCCAGCTTGGTGTAGCCGGCCTCGGGGAAGTACACCTTGTCCGGACTGCTCAGGCGCACCGCCCGCCCGCCGACCGTCAGCTCCATCGCCTCGCCCATGAGCCCACCGTAGGTGCGTTCGGGCAGCCGCGCCCGCCGGGCGTGGGCCGCGCGGGGGGCGCACCACCGGCTTATGGAGCCCTGGCGGTGCGCGCCGTCGGTCCGCGTCTTCCCCCTCGGGGAGGGGACCGGACCCTTTGCCCATCCCGAAGCACCGGCCCGCGAATCCCGCGAAAGCGCCGCGCCCCGGCGATCCCCGCCCGTAGGATCAGCGTGACGTTCCGTACACGACTGGGGGGCTCCTGTGCGACTGCTCATCACAGCAAGGCGATCGACGGCCACCGTCGTCGGCGCAGCACTGCTGCTCACCGCCGCCGCGTCCGGAGTCGGGCTCGGAGCGGGCACGGCCTCGGCCGCGTCGAGGACGAAGCCGCTGGAGGCCATCGCGGAGCTGTCGGCGCAGCGAGTCGAGGTGGCCGACCAGGTGGCGGCGGCCAAATACGGGACCACCAGCCCGATCGACGACCCGGCGCGCGAGGCGGCCGTGATCGCCGACGCCGAGCGGCAAGCCACCGCCCTGGGCATCGACCCCGCGCCCGTCGCGAAGATCTTCCGCGACCAGATCGAGGCCAGCAAGATCGTTCAGCGTGCCCTGTTCGCCGAGTGGGACGCCGACCCGTCGCTCGCCCCGACCACCAAGCCCAGCCTGGCCACCGTCCGCGTCGAGCTCAACACCATCGGCACCGAACTCGTCCAGGCCATCGCCGCAGCCGGAACTACCCCCCAGGCACCCTCCTGCGACGGTCAGTTGACCGCCGCCGCAGTCCACGCCCGCCACCAGCAGAGCCTCGACACCCTCCACTACACCGCCCTGCTCCGCGCCCTCCCTTCGGTCTGCACGGACTGATTCGTGACGCCACCTCGGCGAACCGGACGGCCGTAGAGGCGAGTCCGGCCGGAGCACGCGAACAGAGGGTTGCTTTCGCGGTGGACATGCCTCTGGGGCTACTGACCCGCTGTCGGCGCCATTCGCCTGTCGCGAAGCTCGGCTGATGGTCCGTCAGGGGGACAGGCCGAAGGTTATCCGGTACCCGGCCTCACCCGTGGCGGTGAAGGTGCTGGTCGCGTCGTCGTCGCAGTAGGAGTAGGCGAACGGCTCGGCGCGCTTGAACACCTCTGCGTAGTGGACCGGCCACTTCGTCGGGTCGCAGGCGGCCCTTGCCGACCACTGGCCCCGGCAGCAGTACTGGTCGGTGCCGAGCACGCCGCACGGCGACTCGCAGCCGACCGCCGCGCCGCCCGAGTGGATCTGCAGGGCGGCAGGGCAGACCACGGGGCGCGTGCAGCCTGCGGCGGAGCAGCCGTTCGAGCTGATCTTGTCTCGGCTGGTGCCGCCCACCTGATTGATCCACATCGGCAGGTTGGAGCCGTCCACCATGGATACGTCGTAGAAGTCCAGGCCGCTGAAGGAGTTGAGGTTGAACTCGGCGAGCGTGGCCGGGATCGAGCCGTAGCCGGGACACTGGAACTGCCCGCCGCAGTCGCCGGTCTGGCAGTGGCCGTGCCCGGAGGCGTCGAAGGCACAGCCGGTCCGGCCCCAGAAGCGCCCGTTCCAGTGGTCCGGCACGCTGATCGACAGACTCTGCCCCGGTTCCAGCACCCAACCGGAGGTGGACAGCGCGGGTTGCGCGGTCTGCTGCCCTGAGCCGACCCAGACGGTCCGCGACAGCGCGTTGACGAAGGTCACCGTGCGGTGGCCGGCGGCCGCGACAGGGACAGCGGGGCTGGTAGCGCTGGTGCCGGGGCGGGCCGAGGGGTTCACGGTGCCAGGGGTAGCGTGGGGCCGCGCCGAGGACGTCGCCCGAGTAGTGGCAGACGTCGTCCCGGACGGGGCCGGGCTCGCCGCAGTGGAGACCGTGGAGCCGGAGGTCAGGGCGCCGGAAGCCGACGTGGCGGATCCGGGCGGCCGGGAGGACGGGGAGAGGAGGACGATCGACAGCGCCGCCACCGCCAGTGCCGCGAGCACCACCGCCGACCACTGCCGAACCCGCCCCGAGCTGCGCCTTCTTTTTCCGCCGGCCACGTGCACCTCTGCTTGTCTGCGACGCATCGGCGTCGTCCCGAACCCTGCCGAACAGGAGACGGAGCAGTGGATGGCGGACAACGGAAATCTTCGGCCGGAATCTCGTTGTCCGGGCCGTCGCGTCCCGTCTCCTGTACGGCAGGTTGTACGAAAAGTGAGAGGAACCAGAGCGAGATGCGGGCATCCAGGCGTGGCACGACGGTCGGCGAAGCGGGCGTCGCGACGGTACTGGCCGCACGCGAGGGCGACCCCCGAGCGCTGGACGAGCTGGTGGCCGCCTCGCTGCCGCTGGTCTACAACATCGTCGGACGCGCGCTGGACGGGCACCCCGACGTGGACGACGTGGTGCAGGAGACCCTGCTGCGGGTCGTCCGGGGCCTGGGCGAGCTGCGGCGGCCCGAGGCGTACCGGTCCTGGCTGGTCGCCATCGCGATCCGGCAGGTGCACGACCGCGAGCGCGAGCAGCGCAGCTCGCTCCGCCACCGCGCCGATCTGGACAGTGCCGAACAGATACCCGACCCCGGCTCCGACTTCGCGTCGCTCACCGTCCTGCGGCTCGGTCTCACCGACCAGCGCCGGGAACTCGCCGAGGCCACCCGCTGGTTGGACCGGGACGACCGATCGCTGCTGGCACTGTGGTGGCTGGAGCAGAGCGGACAGCTCCAGCGGGCCGAACTGGCCGAAGCGCTGGGGCTGTCCGGACGGCACGCGGCGGTCCGGGTGCAGCGGATGAAGGAGCAGTTGGACAGTGCGCGCGGCGTCGTCCGCGCGCTGCAGTCCGACCGGACCTGCTCGGAGCTGGGCGAACTGACCCGGGCCTGGGACGGGACGCCCAGCCCCTTGTGGCGCAAACGCCTGGCCCGGCATGTGCGCATCTGCGACATGTGCGGGCGACGCGACCGGGCGCTCGCCCCGATGGGACGACTGCTGGGCGGACTTCCGCTGCTGCCGCCGCCGACCTTGACCTCGGCCCCGGCCACCGCACCGGCCACGATCAGGCCAGGGGCGGCTCAGCAGCCGCACGCCGGGGCAGGGCTCCCTTCCGGCCGGCACGGGCTGTGGCACGGTCGGTTGCTCCCGGCGTCGGCTGCCGCGACTGCTGTCGCCGCGGTCGCGGTCGGCGCGGTGCTGCTCTCCGGGCTCGGCGGCCGCCCGGCGGCATCGCCGACGGCAGCGGCAGCGGCCGTGGCTTCGAGCCGGGCCTCGGCGGCGGTGCGCCCCGCCGCAGGGCACCCGGTGACAGCACTCACCGCGTCTCCCGGACCGTCAGCACCCACCGCGGCCAAGGCCCCGGTGACCGCTCCGGCCGGCTCGTCCAGGAAGGGCGTCGGTGTCTGGAGTTTTCCGGGGGTGAACAGTGCGCTCGCCCAGTCCGGTGCGAGCTGGTACTACACCTGGTCGACCACCCACGCGGGCATCAGCAGCCCAGCGAATGTGGGCTTTGTTCCGATGATCTGGGGGCCGGGCGCGGTTACCCCGACGGCGCTGGCGCAGGCCCGCAGCGCCGGACCGTACCTGCTCGGCTTCAACGAGCCCGACATGGCGGCTCAATCCAATATGACGGTAAGTCAGGCACTGTCACTGTGGCCGCAGTTGATGGTGAAAGGTGCCGTACTCGGCAGTCCCGCCGTCGCCTACGGCGGTGACACCCCCGGCGGCTGGCTGGACCGCTTCATGAGCGGAGCAAAGGCGAAGCGCTACCGCGTCGACTTCATCGCTCTGCACTGGTACGGCGGGGACTTCGTCACGGCGGACGCGGTGAACCAACTGCGCGCCTACCTCCAGGCCGTCCACGACCGCTACCACCTTCCGGTCTGGCTCACCGAGTACGCCCTGATCGACTTCTCGCACGGCACCCGCTTCCCCACCGGCCCCCAGCAGGCTGCGTTCGTCACCGCGTCCACGCGGATGCTCGCCGGGCTGTCCTACCTCCAGCGCTACGCCTGGTTCGCCCTGCCTGCGTCCGACACCACGCCCAGCACCGGGCTGTTCCGCAGCGGCCCGGTCGCCACCGACGCCGGCCGGGCCTTCGAGGCGGCCGGCGGCTGAATCCTCGAGCTGGGCACACGCCACCCGGGGACTGTTTCGCCGCGGAGCGTCTGCTCGCGCGTCGGGCTGACGAGCCCGTCCTCGCTCGTCCTCGCATGTCCGCTATGCCGTCGCGGCGATCCGGTCCAGCCACTCGGCGAGCAGGCCGCGCTCGGCGTGCGTCAACGTGTCCGTGAGCTCGGGCAGCACCGCCTTGAGGGCGACTGCCCGCGCCGTGGTCTTCCCGGATCCGGGCGGCGTCTCGGATGCGTCCGAGATCGTCACGGCGGCGAGGATCGCCTCCCTTGTCTGCCGGGACAGCTCCGGATCGCGGTCTTCCGGCTCGATCCCGATCAGGGTCAGCGTGACCCCGGCCCCGGCTGAGTGGATCATCTGCGCCGCACGGTCCACATCGAAGCGGAGCTTGCCGGACTCGGCGACCCGCTCGACCAGATCCCGAAGGACGTTGGCGGCGTCCCGTGCTGCGTCGGAGCAGATGCCGGGGCGGGGCTGCCCGTACATCAGCTTGTAGACCTCGGGATGGGACAGGCCGAACTCGATGTGCAGGTCCCAGCCCTCGCGCAGGTCGTCGACGGCGTCGGCGGCGCGCACTCGGTTGGTCTTCTTGGCCAGGTACTCGGCGAAGCCCTCGGCGACGACGGCGTCGAGCAGACCCTGCATGTCGCCGAAGATTCGGTAGATGGTGGGCGGTTGCACATCCGCAGCCTTGCTGACCGCCCGGGTGGTCACGGCTTCCCGGCCCCCCTCGGCGAGCAAGGCGGCTGCGGCGGACGTGATCCGCTCCTTGGTGTTTGCCCGGCCATTCATAGAATCAACGATAACAGAGACTTGTTATCAAAGGAAGCCGGGCCGGGTTGCGGTCAGAGACCGGCCGGGTGGAGCAGGTCCTCGAGGCCGATGCGCTGGTAGAACTCGGAGCGGATCCGGTCCGCGACGACCGAGACCTCCTCGGACCCGTCGTTCGCCGGGTCGATGTGCGTGCGGAAGGGTCGCTCGCCGACGGGCAGGTCCACGACGCGGACGATCTCCCGCGCGACGTCCGCGACATCGGCATCGGCCGGAGCGAGGGCGGCCAGGCGTGCACCGACCTGCTCCATCAGGCCCGCGTAGCGGGTTTCGTACACCGCGATGGTTTCCGCGTCGGCCGGGTGGCCCGCGCTGGCGAAGTGGTTGGTGCCCGAGGTGAAGGAGCCGGGAACCACGATGCTGGTCTCGATCCCGAAGCGCGCGAGTTCGGCGGCGTAGCTGACGGCGAGGGAGTCCATGGCGGCCTTCGCGGCGAAGTACGGCGCGAGGTACGGAGGCGTGCCACCGCGGCTGCTGGTGGAGCCGACCCAGACCACCAGCCCCTTGCCCTGGGCGCGCAGCTGGGGGAGCGCGGCACGGTTGACGCGCTGGGTCCCGAGCACGTTGGTGTCGTAGACAGCCGCGATCTCCTCCGGGGTGAACGCCTCGGTCGGGCCGACCACCAGGTGGCCTGCGTTGTGGATGAGCACGTCCAGGCCGCCGGCCTCCGCCACGACGGTGGCGATGGCCTTGTCGGCGCTGTCCTGCGACAGCACGTCGAGTTCGACCACTCGCAGGTCGACGCCCTGCTGGGCGGCGTAGTCGCGCACGGCCTTGGACCGGTCGGCGTTGCGGCCGTCGACGTCGCGCATGCTGGCGTACACGGTGTGGCCCGCGGCGGCCAGCCCGCGGGCGGTGAGTGCTCCGAAGCCGGAGCCGGCGCCGGTGACGAGGATGACAGAGCTCATGATCGGATCTCCTTCAGATGGGTCGGGGCACGCTGTCGTGATGCGGCCCCGTATGTGCTTGGGCGGAGCCCGGCCAGGGCCCGAGTGGGATGCGGCTCAGGCCGTGTTGCCGGACGGGTTCCGTCGATTCGCCAGGGCGGGCCTGTCAGGCGATGCCGCCGTTGGCGAAGATGGTCTGGCCGTTGATCCAGCGGGCCGGACCGGCGAGGAAGGAGACGACCTCGGAGATGTCCCCCGGGGTGCCGAGGCGCTCCAGCGGGTTCATCTTCGCCATGCGGTCGATGGTCTCCTCGTCCTTGCCGTCCAGGAACAGCGCCGTGGCGGTGGGGCCGGGGGCCACGGCGTTGACGGTGATGTCCCGCCCGCGCAGCTCCTTGGCCAGGATCAGGCTGATCGCGTCGACCGCGCCCTTGGTCGCGGCGTAGGGCGCGTAGGTCGGCAGCGAGAGCTTCGTCACCGTGGTGGAGAAGTTGATGATGGCTCCGCCGGTGCGGACGCGGCGCGCGGCCTGCTGGTTGACCACGAAGGTGCCACGGATGTTGGTGCGGTGCATGCGGTCCAGGGCATCGAGGTCGAACGTGGCGACAGGGCCGAGCACCATCACGCCGGCCGCGTGGACGACCACGTCCACACCGCCGAACTCGCGCTCCGCAGCCTCGAACAGAGCGGCGACCGCGTTCTCGTCCGCGACATCCGCCTGCAGGGCGAAGGCGGCACCGCCGGCGGCCGTGATCTCCGCGACTGTGTTGTCGGCCTCGGTCTTGTTGCCGGCGTAGGCGATGACGACGGCCTGTCCGTCGGCGGCCAGGCGCTGTGCCGCGTCCTTGCCGATGCCACGGGAGCCGCCGGTCACGATGGCCACGCGGCGCGTCTGGGTGTCAGTCATGGGGGATCTCCAGGTCTCTCAGGTGGGATGGCCTCGCGGCGTCTGCTTACGCTGATAACAGTGGTACGTTATCGATGGAAGCGCAAGCGTCGATAACACAAGTCTGTTATCGGCGCTCCGAGCCGGGCCTCGGCCGGTGAAGGGCCCCACGTGCGGCGGCCGGATGGCGGTGGGAACGGACAGCGGAGCGTCGGCACGCCGCGCGGCTCGGATCGCCGGACAGCGCGGATCACCGGAGAATCGGCACATGGACCTGCCCGTGATGCCGCCCGTCAAGCCGATGCTGGCCAAAGCGGTCGCCAAGATCCCGCCGGGGATGCTCTACGAGGGCAAGTGGGACGGCTTCCGCGCGATCATCCATCGCGACGGCCCGGAGACCGTCATCGGCAGCCGCAGCGGCAAGCCGCTGACGCGCTACTTCCCCGAGCTGGTGCGCGAGCTGGAGGACCAGCTGCCCAAGCGCTGCGTCGTGGACGGGGAGATCATTCTGGTGTCCGCCGACCGCCTCGACTTCGACGCGCTGACCGAGCGCATCCATCCGGCCGCGTCCCGCGTGCGGTTGCTGTCCGAGCGGACCCCGGCCTCCTTCGTCGCCTTCGACCTGCTGGCGCTCGGTGACCGCAGCCTGCTGGCGGAGCCTCAGCGCGAGCGGCGCGCGGCGCTGGAGCAGATGCTGGTCGGCATCGCGCCGCCGCTGTACCTCGCGCCCGCGACCCTCGACCAGGAGCTGGCCCAGCGGTGGTTCAGCCAGTACGAGGGCGCGGGTCTGGACGGCGTCGTGGCCAAGCCGCTGGACGCGCCGTACGGCGCGGACCAACGGGTGATGTTCAAGATCAAGCACGAACGCACCGCCGACTGCGTGGTGGCCGGCTACCGCGAGCACAAGAGCGGCCCGGTCGTCGGCTCCCTGCTGCTCGGCCTGCACGACGCGGACGGGCGGTTGCAGCACGTCGGCGTCTGCGCCTCCTTCCCGATGCGGCGGCGCGAGGAACTCGTCGAGGAGCTCGCGCCGCTGCGGACGGACGCGACGGACGGCCACCCATGGGCCGACTGGGCGGACGAGTCGGCGCAGGCGCGCTCCCGGATGCCGGGCGCGACAAGCAGGTGGACCGGCTCCAAGGACCTGTCCTGGGTGCCGCTGCGGCCCGAACGCGTCTGCGAGGTGGCCTACGACCACATGCAGGGGGACCGGTTCCGGCACACCACGCAGTTCCGCCGCTGGCGCCCGGACCGGGAGCCGGACAGCTGCACCTACGCGCAGTTGGACGAGCCGGTGCGCTACGACCTGGCCGACATCCTGCGCCCCGCGAACCCGGCCTGAGCTTCTAAGCCGCGTCGGCGACCGCGACCGGCTCCACGGCGACGACCCGGGCGGCCCGCTTGGGGCGGTAGGCCACGGCGAGCGCGGCGAGGACCGTGCCGATCGCTCCGGCCACGGCGAAGCCCCAGACCGGCGAGGCGTGGTCGATCACGGACCCGGCGAGCGGCGCGCCGAGCGAGCCGCCGAGGGTCAGCGCCGCCGCCTGCAGACCCATCGCCTGGCCGCGCGCCGAGGCGGGCACGGCCTTGCTGATCGCCTCCGCCGTCGAGGCGATGGTCGGCGCGCAGAGGAAACCGGCGGGGATCATCGCCAGGCAGGTCCACTGCCAGCCGAGCGCGCCGATGACGCCGACGGGGATGGTCAGCAGGCCGAGCAGCAGCATCAGCACGGGGAGGCGACGCGGCCTGGCGGTCGAGCCGTGCCAGAAGCCGCCCACGAGCGAGGCAAGGCACCAGGCGATGATGGTCACGCCCGCCCACTGGGTCTGACCGAGCGAGCGCAGCGTCGCCACGACGGAGACCTCGGTCCCCGAAAGGACCAGGTTCGCCGACATGCAGACGCCGAGGACCAGCAGTAGGCCGGGGTTGAACCAGGTCCCGCGCGGCAGCTTCTCCGCCGGCGCGTCGGACGCCGCGGCGTCCGGGCCGGCGTCCTTGCGGCGGAGCACGCGTCCAAGCGGCCAGAGGCCGGCGACGGCGCCGAGGGTAAGCGCGCTCAGGCCCAGCATCGACGGGACGGCGGTCTGCAGGCCCGTCACTGCCAGTACCGCGACGGCCGGGCCGATCATGTAGGCCATCTCGACGAGCATCGAGTCCAGCGCGAACGCCTGACGCCGCTGCTCCGTGGGGACCTGTGAGGCCACGACCTGGCGGATGGCAGGGAAGACCGGCACCGCGAGCAGTCCGCCGAGCAGCGTCGCCGCGAGCAGCGCCGGGTAGGGGAGGAACGGCGCGCTCACCCAGTAGAGCGACTCCGCCGCGCCGGTGACCAGAAGCACCGGTCGCAGTCCGTGCCGGTCGACCAGTCGGCCGACGAGCGGCGAACCGAGCGCGAAGCCGAGAGTCAGCGCCATCGTGGCGAGACCGGCGGCTCCGTAGCTGCGGTGCTGGTCCAGAACGACGTGCAGGGTCAGCAGCATGCCCTTCGCCGTCGCCGGGATCCGCGCGAGGAACGCGACGGCGAACAGAGCGCGGCTGCCGGGGATGGCGAAGATGGAACGGTAAGGGGCGAACAGACGGTGCATGGGTTTCCTCCGGGCGCATCATTGCAGATGGGCGCGGGGGGCCGCCTCGGATATTCGCGGAGGCCAGGCGCGCGGTCAGGCGCCCGCTCCGGCCGTAATCTGGCCGGGTGAACGACACCTGGGACCCGTCGACCCCCGGACTGCTCGCTCTCCCCTCGGGGCGGCTGGTCCGTGGTCGCGGCCTGCGCGATCCGCTGCCGCCGGGACAGCCGCCGACGTTCGCCCTGTACCTCCAGGGCAGGCAGCCGCCGTGCGTCGAGTGGGAGTCCCACTGGGTCCGCTGGCCGGACTTCCGCCTGCCCACCGACCGCGCCGACGCGCGGGCGGCCTACCGGAACGCCTGGCGACGCGCGGCCGACGAGCGCGTCGAGGTCGCCTGCACGGGCGGGCGCGGCCGGACCGGGACGGCGCTCGCCTGCCTCGCGATCCTGGACGGCGTCCCGGCGGGCGAGGCTGTCGCGTATGTACGGGCTCACTACTCGTCCCATGCGGTGGAGACGCCGTGGCAGCGACGGTACGTCGAGCGCTTCCGCGCGTAGCCGGAAGACCGCCTGCCTGGGGCCGGAGCTCCGCCTCAGCTGTGGATCGCGGCAGTCGTTTCCCCCGCGCGGGGCCGGAGCTCTGGCCGGAGCAGTCCGACCGGCCGCAGTACTCTCCGCCTCGGGCTCAGCCAAGCTCAGCCAAGCTCAGCCCAGTTCCGCGCCGTAGGAGAGGTACGGGCGGCCCTCGGCGTCGGCTTGGGCCCGGCCGGACTTCTGCTGGAACGGGGAGATGCCGCCCCGGTCCCAGGGGCCGACCGAGCCGGCCGCCAGCGCCTCGTCGTGCTTCGGCGGCAGCCCCAGCTCCCGGCGGGCGTCGTCGACAGGCAGTTGGGCGAGGCCGAACCAGTCGACCGCGAGCAGGTCGACGCCGGCCACCGCGCCCCGGCGCATCGCGTCGCCCAGTCGCACGGCCATGCCGTCTTGGGAGAGGTGACCGGCGTCCGCCTCGAAGAGACCGGCCGCACGCTCGATCCGGCCGGTCTCGAAGAGGCCGAGGACCATGGCGAGCATCGAGAAGCCGCGCGGGTCGGGGATGCCGCGCGCGATCAGGCCGAAGACCTCGAGCTCGGCCTCGAGCGTGGTGCCGTAGTCCGCCACCACGTGCACCCAGTCGTGCTGCGCGAGGTAGGGCGGGGCGCTGCCGGGCAGGCCCGGAGTGATGAAACCGCGTGCCTGGTAGAACTGGTGGACTCCGCGCCCCAGCGTGCCGGGCGCGAGGTTCGCCAGTTCGGCCCAGCGGGCGGCGAGTTCAGGGTCGTCGGCCGCCTGCTGCCATGGCTCTGCCAGTGCGGCCGTCGCGTGGAGCTGGTCGCAGCGGGTCGGGTCCCAGTCGGCGGTGTAGCCGTTGCGTTCGAAGTCGGTGAGGGCGAGCCCGAGGGCGCCGTCGGCCAGGTCGCGGGCGACCTGGCGCATGCCGTCGTCCACACCGGCCGCCAGCGCGAAGGTCTCGATGGCGGCGCAGACGTCCGCCGGGGGCTGCGGGCCACGAGTTCGCCGATCAGGGCGAGTTGCAGGATGCGGGTGCGGAAGATCGCGTCACGGCGCTCCAGCAGTTGCGCGAGCCGCTCGGGCGGGAGCGGCGTGACGGCGTCGGGATCGACGTCGTGGCCGGTCATGGAGCGCGAGATGGCGCGGATCAGCAGGCGCTGCAGCTCGGTCGGCTCGCCGCTGGGCGCGAGCATGCCGCGCAGCCCGCGCACGATCGCGACGGTCTCGGCCCGGTCCGGCGGACGCAGGTTGACTCGGTCGGCTCCGGGCAGGGGGACAGGCATCGCGCGTTCTCCTCGGTTCGGCGACGAACGGCACCGCCCATTGGCCCATGATCGGGCGCTGTTCGCATGTCTGTACGCCGAAAGCGGACAGTCGCTGTGGTCCCGCAGTAATTCGCTTGCGCTGTCCGCCCGACTGGATACGATGGCGGAGTTCTTGCAGATGCCGGGCCTGGCCGTGGGCTGCTCGGTGGTGATGGGAGTGGAGGTGCGCCGGATGGTTACCGCCCCGACGGGGCGCGCTGTTGTGTGCGCGCCGGACGCCTTCCCTCATCTTCCGCTCGCCGGCTGAGTCGCGCCCATTTCCTGACGCGTTCTCACATCCTCCGGCGGGCCCCCTCGCAGGAGCATCCTCACCTTGAGCAAGCGTTTCGCCGACAGCGATTCCTTCGTCCGTATCCGCCCGAAGGGCGGCAGCACCCGTCGTGACCGCGACCGGGACACCGAGACCGGCCACGATGGCCGGTTCGACGAGGCCTTCGAGGCCTACGAAGACTTCTTTCGCGCCGATGACGTCCTGGAGCCGGACGCACACGGCGACCACGACGGCCCGCCGCAGGGCGACCGCTGGTCCACCTGGGACCAGTCGACGCCGACCGAAAAGGGCCCAGAGCCCCGCCCGCGCTGGGTTGTCACCGAAATCGGCGCCGTCGACACCGAGTTCGGAATCGTGAAGACCGGCAAGGAGGCCGACGTCTTCCTGATCGAGCGCGCGGTGCCCGGCACCGACCGCCGCACCCTGATGGCCGCCAAGCGCTACCGCGACGGTCAACACCGGCTCTTCCACCGCGACTCCGGCTACCTGGAGGGCCGCGCCCACAAGGAGTCGCGGGTCAGCCGTGCCATGGCCAAGCGTTCCGACTTCGGCAAGCAGGCCATCGCCGGCCAGTGGGCCGCAGCCGAGTTCGCGGCGCTGTCCCGGCTCTGGCTGGCGGGCGCGGCTGTGCCCTACCCGGTGCAGATCCTCGGGACGGAGATCCTGATGGAGTTCATGGGCGACGAGTCCGGCACGGCCGCCCCGCGACTGGCCCAACTGCGGTCCGAAGAGGCCGACCTGGAGGGCCTCTGGGAGCAACTCGGCCGGAGCCTCTCACTGCTGGCCCGCGACGGATTCGCCCACGGCGACCTCTCCGCCTACAACATCCTCGTGAAGGACGGACGGCTGGTGATCATCGACGTCCCGCAGATCGTCGACGTCATCGCCAACCCGCGCGGCCGCTCCTTCCTGGAGCGCGACGTGCGCAACGTGGGCGCCTGGTTCGTCGCGCGCGGCCTCTCCGAGCGCCGTGTCGACGAGCTGACCGCCTCGCTCGCCTTCGACGCCAGGCTCGACTGAGGCCGCCGCGTGTCATTCGCCGCCGTGCCGGACCGGCAGGGCGGCGGGGCCGCGCAGCACGTGCGAGCGGGCGGAGAGTAGCAGGAGAGGGTGTGACGAGCGGAGACTTTCACGGAGTCCGACCTGCCCGCGGCGCTGACCTGCGAGCGTGTAGCGGGTGAGGTACTGCCCGACTTGCCGACGCTACGTGAATGGCGCGCTCTGCTGCCCCGGTTGCGGCGTGGCGTCCACGAAGCTGCCGTCGGTCGGCCCCGAAGCGCCGCCCTCGCTCGCACCTGTGGCGGCGCAGGCCGCATCCCCGCCGCCCACCGCGACGCCGCCACGCACCCGCGTCACGCCACCCGCGCACCACGCGCGGCGTGCGGTACCCGGACGCCGGCTGGTGCCGGCGCTGCTCGTCGCGGGGCTCGGCGTCGCGGGTCTGTGCGGGATCGCCGGTTCGGGCCCCGGCTCGGGGCCGGCCCAGGCCGCTCCGGGAGCGAACGCGCCGCTGACCGGTGGCGGCGACGGCCCTGCTGCCGGAGCGTCGACCCCGGGTGCCACCGGCGTGGGTGCGCAGCCGACCCACACCGCCGGCGTGGCGGCTGTCGCGCCCGCGCCGACGACCTCGGGCACCGGCACGGCTCCTTCACTCACGCCGTCAGGTTCCGCGAGCACGTCCGCTGCCCCGACCACCACGCCTGTGGGCCCGGCGGCGACGACGCCTCAGAATCCGGCGACCGGCCCGTCGGTTCCCACACCTGCCTCGTCCTCACCCTCCCCGCGCACGCTGCCCACACCGTCGGGAACCACGGGGGCGACGGCAAGCGCCGCCCCGACCCCGACATCCACCCCGGCCCCTGCGTCGACCTGCCGGGTGCAGTTGCTCGTCATCTGCCTGGGCTGAAGCCGCGCGTGGCACAGGCGGCTCGCGTCACGGGCCCGCCCCGGCGAACCAGGAGGGAGTCCAGAGGCCGCCGCTCAGGCGTCAGAACGTCGGAATCGCGAGGTAGTGCGTTGCGAATGCAGGTGCACCAGGAGTCGGGCCGACGCGGGGCGGGCTGTTCGAGGCGCGCGGTCCGGTCTGCGGGACGCCGGTCGCTGACGGTTCGCCACGTCCGAGCCGGCGGCAGCGGTCAGCCTTGCCGGCCGTTTGCTTCGCCCTCGCCCTCGCCGTCGACGCCGCCGGCAGCGGCGGCCTGCGCCTTCGCGAGGCGGGCCGCGGCCTCCGCGGCGGGGACGCGGTCCAGCTTCGCGTCGTAACGGGCGGCGATCGCGTCGACGGCGCGCGGGTCGGATTCGACCATCTCCGCGACCAGCAGGCAGCTGTTCGGGTCGACCCAGGGCACGAGTCCGACCAGCGCATCGGTCTCGTTCTCGGCTTGCGCGCCGTCCGAGACCGCGCCGAGGCCGAGGCCGAGCGTCGCGCCGATCGCGACGCCGAGCGGGCCCCCGAGCAGGCCGAGCAACGCGCCGACGGTACCGAAGCCGAGCATCGAGCCACCCGCCGCCGGGTCGAAGTCCTGGGGGATCGTCACCGTGCCGTCGGCGTCCCTGCGCAGCAGCGCGGCACGGCTCACCGTCGGCAGCGCGGTCACCTCACCGAAGGCCGCCGTAGCCCGGTCCGGATCGGTGATCGTGAAGAAGAGCACCTTGTCGTCGTGCTCCATGTCCTCGGACATGTCCTTCACGGCTTACCCCCCTCGCCGCGCGGCTCGTCCTGGGCGTCCCAGGCCTCGTTGTGCTCCTGTACCCGTTCCAGCGCGTGCTCGGCGGCCTCGGCCGTCTCGTACGGGCCGAGCAGAAAACGGCCAGGACACTGGCGGCCCTGCTCGACCCGGTGGTGGCGGGTGCAGTAGAACCACGGCTCTGGGGTCCCGAGCTGCTCCTCGTCGAGTTCGGCCTCGAATTCATCGCCGGCGTCCTGGGCCACGCTGTCCACCTCCGGACTGGGGCTGACTTGGAGTTACCCGCCAATCCTCCGTCGCGCGGGCGCGAGGGGCGCGCTGCTACCGCCGTTCGGGGCAATTCGACGACCGTCGCAGCGCCCGATGCGGCACCATGGCTGGGTCAGATCATTGCCGCGCCCGGAGGACATGACGCATGCCGCTGCACGGAGAGTACGAGCCGAGCCCCACCGAGTGGGTACGCGCGCAGGTCGAGCTGATCGAGTCGTCGGGAGGGACGAAGGGCACGACGATCCGGGGCCTGCCGGTGGTGCTGCTCAGCTCGGTCGGGGCCAAGAGCGGACTGATCCGCAAGACGCCGCTGATGCGGGTCGAGCACGGCGACCACTATGCGGTGGTCGCCTCCCAGGGAGGCGCGCCCAAGCACCCCGTCTGGTACTGGAACCTGAGCGCCGACCCGCGCGTCGAGCTCCAGGACGGGCCGAAGAAGCAGGACATGATCGCCCGTGAACTCGAGGGCGAGGAACGCGAGCTGTGGTGGGAGAGGGCCGTGGCGGCCTATCCGGACTACGCCGACTACCAGCGCAAGACCTCGCGCCTGATCCCGGTGTTCGTCCTGGAACCGGCCGCCACGCCGCACTGAGCGCGGTTGCTCGACGCTACTTCGACCAGGTGACGACGAAGTCGGAGTTGTTGCTGGTCGCGCTCACCGGGGTGACGACCACGGTGCCCTTGGCACCCTGGTACGCGCCGGTGCCGCCGGTGATCTTGTAGGTCTGTGACTGGGCCCCGGAGGCGAAGTTCTGCTGCGAGTTGTCGGTGTAGATCATGCCGGTGCCCGTCGCGATCTCCGCCGAGCAGGTGGCCGCGGCCGGTGCCTTGGTGAACAGGCAGAAGACGTGGTCGGTGGCCACGACATCGCTGCCGTGGCTGGCCTGCGTGCCGGTGTAGTCGTTGTCCGTCGCCACGAAGTAGTCGCCTACGGCGGGTGCGGTGTTGGGGTTGGTCACTACGCGGCCGTCGGCCGTATAGAGGTTGTTCGATGTCGAGACACCGTAGTACTTCACGGTCGTCGGCGTCATCGATCCGGAGGAGCTGGACGAGCTGGGCGAGGTGGTGTCGGCGACAGCACTGCCGCCCGCGACCAGGACGAAACCTGCTGCCGCTACTGCTGCGGCCGTGGCCGCGAAACGCGCATGGGACCTCATCGAGACCTCCCAGGCGATCGAGGAACCCCCCGGACCATTCTCGCGCGCGAGCCCCGAGCCCGCCTCGCGGGGAGTGGTCTAGAGTCCGAAACGTGGAGGTGATCCCATGACCTGGGCGGAACTGGTGGCCTACTGCCTGGCCAAGCCCGGAGCCTGGCAGGACGAGCCCTGGGAGGGCGATCTCGTCGCCAAGGTCGGCGACAAGATCTTCGCCTTCCTGGGCTCGGCGCCGGGCACCTCGATCGGGCTCAAGTGCGGACCGGACCGCGACACCGCGGACGAGTGGCTGCTGCGCTACCCGGACGCCGCCTCGGCGAGCGCCTACATCGGCCGCTACGGCTGGAACAGTCTCGCGCTCGACGGGGCGATCCCCGACGACGAGCTGCTGGCGGCCGTCGACGACTCCTACGAGGCCGTCGTCGCCAAACTGCCCAAGCGCAGCCGCCCGAGCTGACCGAGCTGACGACCGGAGGGACGGGCCGGCGATGGGGCTGACCGGAGGCGGGGTGCTGATCCTGTCGATCGCGCTCACCGTGCTGTCGGTGGCCGCGACGGTGTGGGTGTGGCCGAGGCTGGCCCGCCGCAGCTGGCGGGCGGTGCTCGGGCGACTCGGCACCGTCCTGTTCACCCAACTGGCGTTGCTCTGCACGCTCGGCCTGCTGGCCAACAACTACTTCTCCTTCTACAGCAGCTGGTCCGACCTGCTCGGCACCGGCCGGACGGGCGCCGCAGCGGTCCAGGCGGGCGCGCCGCACTCCGGCACCCACCCCGCGACCCAGGGCCCGGCTCACGGCGCGGTGCAGTGGCTCGGCACGGAGACCGTCGGCGCGGCGGGGATCGGCCTGCGCGCCCCCGAGGTGGCAGGCCGCCTGGACCACGTGCGGATCCCCGGCACGGTGACGGGCCTCACCACCGATGGTTACGTCTATCTGCCGCCGCAGTACTTCCAGCCGGCCTTCGCCAAGGACAGGTTCCCGGTCGTGGTCGCGATGACCGGCTTCCCCGGCGACGCGAAGAACCTGGTCACGAAGCTGGAGTATCCGTCGATCTCGCTCACGCTGATCCAGGAGGGGCGGATCAAGCCGATGGTCCTGGTGCTGATGCGTCCCTCGCCGTCGATGCCGAGGGACAGCGAGTGCGAGGACGTCCCGGGCGGCCCGCAGGCGGAGACCTACTTCACCGCGGACGTCCCGCTCGACATCGCCGGCTCCTACCGGGTGCAGTCCGGCGGCGGCCGGGGCTGGGGCGCGATCGGCGACTCCACCGGCGGCTACTGCGCTCTCAAACTGGCGATGCGCAACCCCAGCGTCTACACCACCGCCGCGTCGCTCTCCGGCTACTTCAAGGCCGCCCACGACATCACCACCGGGGACCTCTTCGGCGGCAGCTCCCTGCGCCGCGACGAGGCGGACCTCACCTGGCGGCTGCTCCATCTGCCGCCGCCTCCGGTCTCCTTGATGCTCGCCAGCAGCAGGGAGGACGGCGCCGCCTACGCCGACGGCCAGGCCTTCGCGGCCCTGGTCCGCCCGCCCACGACGGTCGCCCAGGCCAGCGTGCCCACCGGCGGCCATAACTTCACCACCTGGGTCCGGCTGCTGCCGCCCGCGCTCACCTGGCTCAGCGACCACCTGCCGGCGCCTGCGCCCTGAGAGCCTGTGTCCGACCCGGGGTCAGAGCTTGTAGCCGATGGTGCGCAGCAACTGCCTGCGGTCCGCCACGTCCTGCTCGGTCTCCTCGCCGAGCGGCGGCGCGCCGTCGACGACGCCGATGATGCCGCGGCCCGCCCCGGTGACGGCGACCAGGACCTGGACGGGATTGGCCGTGGCGCAGAAGACGCCGCAGACCTCGGGGACCGCCTTGACGGCGTTCAGGACGTTCACGGGGAAGCCTTCGCGCAGCAGCACCACGAAGCTGTGGCCCGCGCCGATCGCGGTCGCGTTCGTCACGGCGAGGGCCGTCAGCTCGGGGTCGTTGCCGGAACGGCGGACCAGCCGGGGGCCGGATGCCTCGCAGAAGGCCAGCCCGAAGCGCAGATGCGGGCTCACACCGACCAGGGCCTCGTGCAGGTCCTCGACGGTCTTGATGAAGTGGGACTGGCCGATCACCACATTGAGATCGTCGGGCTTGAGCACCGGCACGACGTCGATCGAAACCGCTTCGGCTGTCATGACTCCAGGGTGCGCGAAGGCGAGGCCCCCTGCACCCGAGCGACTACCGCGCTATGCTTGCTGTATGCATCGACTTTCGTGCCTGAGCTGGTGGCGCTCCTCCTAGGAGCGGCCGACTTCCTCACGCATGCCAAGGGCCGTTCGATTGGACGGCCCTTCGGTGTTCCCCGGCTCGGGGTGGATCCGCCGTCCTTTTGCAGCGCGGCCCGCCAACCACCCGACGAACCGACCAGGAGCACCCAGCCATGACCATCGCCCTCGCCGCCACGACTGCCGCCCCCGCCGAGCCTGTCACCGCTGGGCCCGCCGAGCCCGCCGCGCGCGTCCTGACCGGGGACCGGCCGACCGGGCGGCTGCATCTCGGCCACTACTTCGGCACCCTCGCCAACCGCGTCCGCCTCCAGAAGGGCGGCGCCGATCTCTTCGTCGTGATCGCGGACTTCCAGGTGCTCACCGACCGTGACGTCGCGGACGACCTGCCCCGCTACGTTGAGGAGTTGCTGCTCGACTACCTCGCCGTCGGAATCGACCCGGACCGCGCCACGATCTTCACCCACAGTTCCGTCCCGGCCCTCAACCAACTGCTGCTGCCCTTCCTCAGCCTGGTCTCCGTCGCCGAACTGCGCCGGAATCCGACGGTCAAGGACGAGATCAACCACTCCCGCCAGTCCTCGGTCAGCGGGCTGATGTTCACCTATCCGGCGCACCAGGCGGCCGACATCCTCTTCTGCAAGGCCGGTCTGGTGCCGGTCGGACAGGACCAACTGCCGCACCTGGAGATCACCCGCACCATCGCGCGCCGCTTCAACGACCGCTACCCGGCCACCGGTTCGCCGGTCTTCCCGGAACCGGAGGCGCTGCTCTCCGCCGCTCCGCTGCTGCTGGGCACGGACGGCACCAAGATGAGCAAGAGCCGCGACAACGCGATCTCCCTCGCCGCCGACGCCGACGAGACCGCGCGCCTCATCCGGGGCGCCAAGACCGACGCCGACCGGCACATCACCTACGACCCCGAGCGCCGCCCGGAGGTGGCCTCGCTGCTGCTGCTCGCCTCGCTGTGTCTGGACCGCGAGCCGGCCGTGCTGGCCGAGGAGATCGGTTCGGGAGGAGCAGCCGCTCTCAAGCGCTGCGTGACCGAGGCGGTCAACGGCTTCCTCGCCCCGATCCGGGCCCGCCGCGCCGAGCTCGCGCGGGACCCCGGCCACCTACGTGCGGTCCTGCGGGCGGGCAACGAGCGCGCGGACGCGGTCGCCGAGGCCACCCTCGACGAGGTCCGTGCGGCGATGAGCAGCCGCTACTGAGCGTGCGCGCTACTGGGCGTGCACACGCAAAGCTTTGCAACGGCCGTCCCCCACATGGCGCTCCGGGGTGGTTGGGCCGCTCGGGGAACGGGGACGCTGGTCAGGCGTGGTGCATGCCACGCACGCGGCGGTCGCCCGTCCCCTCGGTTCGGTCGCCTGTGGTCATGGCTGAAACAGCACTGGAGAAGTACCGTGGCACGCGCAATCTCGCTCATACCGACCGCCCCCGAGGTCACTCGGGTCTCCGAGCTCTCCGAGGTCTCCGGCTCGGCCGAGGCAACGACCGGCGTCGCCGCCGACGCCGACCGACCTCCGGCGGAGGCGGATCCCTCCGCCCAACCCGGCGCGGACTGGGCGACCTCGCTCGTCCATACCGCCGTGGCCGGTCGCCCGGTGGAGGAGGTGGTCAGGCTCTTCGCGCTGCTCGACTCGGGCGGGGAGATCCCTTGCCCCAGCCCCGCCAGCGCTGTCGCCGCCGGCCGCCCCGTCGACGAACTCTCCCAGCTGCTCGCCGCCTTGCGCGGGGCCCAGCTGACGCGAGGTCAGGACATACTGCGCGTGGCCGTGCTGAGCCGCCCTGTCGAGGAGGTGGTGCAGCTCGTCGCCGCCCTGGGCGGCGAGCAGTCCGGTGCCGTCTCGCATGCCCTCCAGGTCGCCGCGCTCAACCGTCCGGTGGACGACGTCGTCGCGCTCGCCCGCGCGCTGCAGGTCGCGTCGCTTCCGCCGGCCGACCCGGCGCAGGAGACGCGTCGCCGTCGCAGCCGCTGGAGCTGACCCCGGCCGCGTCGGACAGCAGGGCCCAGGGGCTCCTGCTGTCCGACGTACGGCCATTCGGGTATCCGGTCATTCGGTCATTCGGCATCGTCGAGGAACTGCTGGGCGAGTCGCTTGGGAGCACGCACCAACCAGGCTTCCGTGATCAGTTCGCGCAGCTGTGCGGCGTCGATCCGGTCGAGGCGGACCAGGACCGCGGCATAGCCGTCGAAGTGCGGGGTGGTGAAGTAGACCCCCGGATCCCCGCTGATCAGCGCCGCCTTGACCCCCTCGTCGGCCACCTGTGCGCCCAGCACCGGGCCCTCGGGGGCGGCCTTGCCGAGCGCGTCGAGGTCGGGCTGCCGCAGCGGCCGCTCCCAGACGAAGCCCTTGCCGGCGACCCACCAGTGCGCATGGTCGCGCGAGGGCCGCTCGCTGGTGCCGGGCAGGGCCAGTGCGATGCGGCGTACGTCGTCCCAGGTGGCCATGGGGGCATGCTAGTGCCGTGTTCGGCGTCCGCGAGGGACCGGGCGTCGGGCCGCGCGGCGCGCGGGCGGTGTGTGGGGCTGGATGCCGACACGAGTTTGACGAGTGGTCATGTCCTCGTCATCGGTGGCGGGTAACGTCGGCGGACGTCCCCCCGACCCGTCCCCGGAGGTCCGATGTCCGTCCCGCGCCGCGCCCTGGCACTCGTCCTCGCCGCCACCGCCTGCCTGCTGCCCCTGGCCACGACGCCCGGGGAGGCCGCCGCAGCCGACACCGGCTCGCTCTCCCTGGCCGCCGCGACCTCGGTCGGGCTGCACAACACTTACGACGACACGACGGCGTTCCCCTTCCTGGCCCAGGCCCTGGACACGGGGGCGTCGCTGATCGAGCTCGACACCTGGGTCGACCCGTTCACCCACGAGTGGAAGGTCAGCCACAGCAACCCGCTCGGCAACGTCAACAACTGCGTCGACGCCACGTCCGCCGCCGACCTCTACCGCGGCGGGGCCAACAAGGACCTGGGCAGCTGCCTGGACGACATCCGGATCTGGCTGGCCGCCCATCCGGGCCATCCGCCGATCATGGTCAAGCTGGAGATGAAGGCCGGCTTCGACGCCACCGTGGGTCTCGGCCCGACCCAGCTCGACACCCTGGTCCGGACCCACCTGGCCGGTGACGTCTACCGGCCGGCCGACCTGCTCGGCGGCTACCCGACGCTGGACGCGGCCGCCCGCGCGGGCAACTGGCCGAGCCGCGCCTCGCTGGCGGGCAAGGTGATCCTGGAGGCGATCCCGGGGACCTTCGAGATGAACAACCCCTTCGACCACCTCTGGACCGACACCGAATACGCCCAGCACCTCTCCGCCCTGCGGGCGGCCGGGCAGTTGGGGCAGGCCCAGATCTTCCCCTCGGTACTCGGCGCCGCCTCGGGCGATCCGCGCACCCGTTACGGCGACGCCTCGCTGCGCCCGTGGTTCGTCGTCTTCGACGGTGACGCCCACGCCTACGTGGACGGCGGCATCGACACCTCCTGGTACGACGCCCAGCACTATCTCCTGGTCATGACCGACGCGCACAACGTCACCCCGACCCTGTCGGCGACCGCGCCGTCCGCGGCTGACGCGGCCGCCCGCGTCGCCGAACTGGCCGCGCACCACGCGTCGTTCGTCTCCTGCGACTGGACCGGACTGCCTGCCGTCCTCGGCGAGCAACTGCCGCGCGGCTGAACGTCGCCTGCTGGCTGCCACGAGCGGTCGTGGGGCTGGGTGATGACCTGGTCGTGCGGCTGCCGCTGGTAGGGGGTGGAGCCGAGGACCTGGCAATGGAGCAGGAGTGGCTGCCCCGCCTCGCGCCCCACGTGCCCACGCGCATCCCTGAATGCTGGGGGTCGGGAAGCCTGCCCACGGGGTATCCGTGGCCTTGGTCGGTGTATCGATGGCTGGCGGGGGAGCTTCCCACTATCGGCTGCGCCGAAGGCATACCGGGGTGGGCCGGTCGCCTCGCTGGACGCGGGGGACCCGGGCGGCGTGGGAGATCCGGTCTGCGGCCTGCTCCCGCCCTGGAACCTGCTGCCCGCCGACGCAAGGGAAGTCTTCCGCGAGGCGCTGGCCGTGGACGACACGACCTGGATCCGCGGCCGGGGGCGGACACTCTCGCAGGCGCTGATCGCACTGCCGTACTACCGGAGGACGAACCCTGCGACGGCGCTCAACGCCCGGCACGTGATCCGGGCGGTACTGGACGAAGGCTTCAGCTGAGGTCAGTGGATGGGTCGATCGTCCAGTGGTTGCTTCGCAGGACTCGGTCGGCGAAGGTCACGTCCTGCTCGCCCAGGAGCCTGAAGCCGAGGGTTCTGCAGATGCCATTTGACGGGGCGTTCGTTGTCCCAGGAAATGCGTGTACGAGCCCCCAGCGACCGTCGTCGCGGGCCAGCTCGAGCAGCGCGCGGACAGCCGTCTTGCCGAGTCCCCGTCCCTGGAACTCCGGCAGTACCATCCAGCCGATCTCCGAGATCTGCCCGGCACCATCAGCGTCATGAGGCCACAGGGTCACGCTCCCCGCCACCACCGCCGGATCGGCTTCGTCGGGAACGATCATCTTGATCCACTGGGTGCCCGACGCTGCCCCCTGAACATCGCGCTGGACCTTCGCCTCCATGCCCGCGCGGGGCAGCGGGCCACCGAGTTCGGCCATCATGGTGGGGTCACATCGCATCCGAACGTAGGCGTCGACGTCGCCGGGGTCGACATCACGTAGCAGCATCTGTGTTACTCCAAGTCGATGGAGGTCGGGGGCTACCAAAGCGGCTGGTCGGGAGAGCGGACGATACTGCCACACCGTACCCGCCGCCACGCTGCTCGCCCGCACGTCGCCTGTTGGCGGCAGGCGTACGTGCTCCGCGAGGTCAAGCGGCGGCCGAGGCCGACGACCGATCGGTGGCCTCGCGGATCCGCGCTGTCGAGCACGAGATCATTCGGACGGCCTGACTGGGGACCGCATGCCGAGCCACTGCTCGGCGCCCCATGCCTCGAACCGCTCCACCTCGGTGAACCCCAGCTTTGCCGCGAGGCGCATCGAGCCGACGTTGGCGGTCTGGGTGGCGAGCACCACCGGCTCACCGGGAAGGACATCGGCGAGCCATTCAAGTGCCGCCGCGCACGACTCGGCGGCATACCCAAAGCCCCACGCCCGTGGCAGGAACAGGTAACCGAGGTCGGCCCTCCCCGCAGCAGCCGGGCGATGGTGCTCCGGTCCCTCCTGAGCAGGATCTGGCCGATCATCGCCCCGTCGAGATCAACGACGAAACTCCCAGGCCACCGCTCGGGCACCTCGGGCATCTCAAGCTCAAGCTCGGCACGCGGCCGGGGGCCGCCGAGGTAGGTGTGCACCTCCGGTGAGGCGAGCAACTGGATGAACGCCGCACGGTCCCGGGCCTCGGGTTCACGGAGCACGAGCCGCTCGGTCCTGATCGGGGCAGCTGGCCAGACGACGGGTCCGAGTTCAGTCATGGCGGGCAATTCCTCTCGGCGGCAGCGACACCAGGTGCCGCAGAGGGGGACGCGTCTGCCGAGTGATCCAGTTCCTGGTCAACGGGTCCGCCAACCCGTCGCCGTGCCCGGTGGACTGGCACTGCCATTCGGTGGCACCGGCGTCGTGGTCGCGCTTGGCGTCGGCGTCCGGGCCGGCTCAGGTCACTGCCTCTGGGCAGGGCCGGTGTCCCTATCGACGCTGGATCGTGACCGCCTGTCACCGCCACCGCAGCATCAACTCGTGCTGCACGAGGCGTTACCAGGACCGCCACCGTCTCGCTGCACGGCATTCTCTGAACCAGACGATTGCTCTGGCTTGCAGGAGTCGGCTCGGACCGCTGGTTCGCGCTCGGCTCTTGCTGCCGTGAGTGAGGCTCTTGACCCTCACGTGGCGTCAGGCTGCATAGTCGGTGCCGTGGACGATCACTGGACCGTCGGACGCGTGGCCGAGCTTGCCGCCGTGAGCGTCCGCACGCTGCATCACTATGACCAGATAGGGCTCGTGTGTCCGTCGGCGCGTACCGCGGCCGGGTACCGGGCCTACTCCGCGGGCGACGTGGAGCGGCTGCGGGAGGTGCTGGCCTACCGGCGGCTGGGCTTCGGTCTGCGGGAGGTTGCGGAACTGGTCGGCGACCCAGCCACCGACGCGGTCGCGCGCCTGGGGCGGCTGCGCGGCCTGCTGCTGGAACGGCGTGATCGAGCTGACGCCATGGTGGCGGCTATCGACAGGGAACTTGAGGCACGGGCGAAGGGACTGATGGTGACACCGGAGGAACAGTTGGGGATGCTCGGTGCACGGCTGTACGACGCGATCGGCGGCGCCTACACCGCGACACGGCGAACCGAGCCGCGGATCGCCACGCAGATCTGGGACGCGCTCGGGGACGCGCAGACGGTGCTGAACGTCGGGGCCGGCACCGGCTCCTACGAACCTGCTGATCGCAACGTGACCGCGGTGGAGCCATCGGCGGTCATGCGGGGGCAGCGGCCTGCCGGCTCGGCGCCGTGCATGGCCGCCGCCGCGGAGAGCCTGCCGTTCGAGGACCACTCCTTCGACGTCGCGATGGCCGTCTCCACCGTTCACCACTGGGGGGACCCGATAGCGGGGCTGCGCGAGATGCGGCGGGTGGCCCGCCGCGTGGTGGTGCTCACGTTCGACACCGACGAGCCCGGATGGCAGGACCGGTTCTGGCTTACCCGCGACTACCTGCCCGAGTTCGCCGGCGTCCTCGCAGAATTTCCCTCGCTTGCTGGAATGGCCGACGCGATCGGCGCCCGCGCTGAGCCGGTACCCATCCCGTGGGACTGCGCTGACGGCCTGTTCGAGGCGTACTGGCGCCGACCGGGAGCGTATCTGGAGGATCACGTGCGCGGCGCGATGTCGGTGTGGACGAGGGTCGGGCCGGACGCCGAGCAGCGGGCGGTACGAAGCCTCAGCGACGACCTCGACTCCGGCCGGTGGGCCGAGCGTAACAGCGACCTCGCCGACCTCGACGCGGCAGATCTCGGCCTCCGCCTGCTCATAGCTTGAACCGCGTCGCAGGCACTGGCCGGGCATGAGGCCGAACCTGTCGGTGATCCCGCCACCGTCCTCCGCGCTTCGCAACGGCTCTACCCGCGCCCATCGCGCGTCTAGAAGATCGGCTGCTCGGGCAGTCGGAGTGGTACCGGCGCCTATCCGCCGCCACGCGGTTTCCTTCAGGCGGTTGCCGCCTCCTCGAGCGCGGCCAGGAGCTCCGTGCGCGTCGGGGGGCCGGAGGCGCGGCGGATGAGGTGGCCGGTGGGGTTGAGGACGAGGACGGTCGGGGTTCGGAGGACGTCGAACTGGCGGACGAGGTCGAGGCGGACGGTGGCGTCGATGTCGACGTGGGTCACCCCAGGGGTGGCGGCGGCCAGTTCGCGCAGGAGGCGGCGGGTGGCGGGGCAGGTCGCGCAGAAGGACGTGGAGAACTGGACGAGCGTTGCCCGCGTGCCCAGGGGTTCGCCGAGGTCGGTGGCGGAGAGGCGCGAGGCGTCGTCGCGCGGTCGGCGGGGGCGGAGTTTGCCGTCGCGGGCGGCGCGGATCAGGCCGAAGACGGTGGCGGCCACGAGGACGGCTGCGCAGACGATGAGGCCGGTCGGGTCAGCCATGGTCCAGCCTCCCGCGACTGCGAACGAGGAGCAGGTAGACCTCGCAGCCCAGGCAGTAGCCGAAGGCCGCGTTGAGGAAGGCCGCGGCCAGCGCCAGCGCGCACGCGGCGACGCCGAGCCAGGACGGCCCGACGAGGTAGCCGATGGTCCCGACCGCGCCGAAGGCGAAGCCGACGGCCTGGGCGAAGCGCGGCGGACGCTCGTCCTCCAGCTCGCCGGGCGGGCCGAGGCGCGGCCGGACCAGCGTGCGGTAGAGCAGGCCGTAGGGGGAGAAGCGCAGGCCGAGCGTCGCGCCGAGCGCGAAGACGAGGGTCTGCGCCGCCAGCAACGCGCCGCTGCCGGTGATCAGGGCGGCGGCGAGGACGAGGGTGGTGAGCGCGGCGGCGAAACGCGGGCCGCGCGGGTCGATCAGGGCGGGCGTGCCCGGGACGTTGGGCAAGTGAGACTCCGAGCCGGAGGAGGGGTGGTCGACTGAGGGCGGCAGTGTCAGTAACGCGGACACGCCGCCGACCACACGCGACCGAAGTCGATGTGGGCCCGGGTCACCAGTGGAGTCTCGGCAGGCACGGTCCTGATTGCAGCACTGCGCGGTCGCCCGGTCAAACACGGCTCACATCCTGGCCGGGCCGTGACAGTGTTCAACACTTCAAGTCGGCAGGCCGTGCAGGAGGATCCGGGTCACAGGTCTTGACGTGTGTCCGTCAGGCGCGGAGAGTCTTCGATGAACCGCGGAGACGCGGCGCATCCCTCAGGGACGGCGATGGACGCCGTCCCTGCGCACGCGATCACGGCTGTCCCCACCCCCACCTCCGGGAGCCGTAGATGCTGACTGCACCACCGTTCCGGCGCGCCCGCAGGCGCGCCCTCGCCGCCCTTCTCGCCGTGCTCGGCCTGCTGCTCGCCTTTCCGGCGAGCTCCGGCGCGGCGACCGTTCCGGGTCCGCCGTCCGGCTGGACCACCGTCTTCAGCGACGACTTCTCCGGCGCGTCCGGCAGCGCCCCGAACGCGTCGAAGTGGATGTTCGACACCGGCCCGGGTTCCTCCTTCGGCACGGGCGAGATCGAGACCATGACCAACTCCGCTGCCAACGTGAACCTGGACGGCAACGGCCATCTGAACATCACCGCGCTCGACAACGGCGGCAACTGGACCTCGGGGCGGATCCAGACCACGAGCGCGAACGTCGGCGCGCCGGCCGGCGGCAAGCTGGAGGTCACCGCCTCGATCATGCAGCCGAACCCGGCGTCCGGCCTCGGCTACTGGCCCGCCTTCTGGATGCTCGGCCCCGGACAGTGGCCCGAGAACGGCGAGATCGACATCATGGAGGACGTCAACGCCCGCTCCCAGGTGGCGGGGACGATCCACTGCGGCACCTACCCCGGCGGTCCCTGCAACGAGGGGAACGGGATCGGCAGCGGCCTGCAGAACTGTTCAGGATGTCAGACCGGCTTCCACACCTACTCGATGATCCTCGACCGGACCAACACGTCCGCCGAGTCCATCACCTTCTACCTCGACGGCACGCAGTACTTCTCGGTGACGGAGGCCCAGGTCGGGACCGCGACCTGGCAGCAGGCCTACGACCACAACCTGTCCATCATCTTCGACCTCGCCATGGGCGGCGGCTTCCCCAACGGCGTCTGCGGCTGCACCACGCCGACGTCGGCCACCAGCTCGGGCGGGACCATGAGCGTCGGCTACGTCGCGGCGTACACCACGACCGGCGGCGGCGGGGGAGGCGGCGGTGGAGGCACCGGCACGCCCGGCCCGGTGACCGGCTACGCGGGGCTCTGCCTGGACGACCGCTCCGGCAGCACGGCGAACTTCAACCCGGTCCAGGTCTACACCTGCAACGGCACGGCGGCGCAGCAGTGGACCTTCGTCCAGGCCGGGACGACCCTGCACGTGCTGGGCAAGTGTCTCGACATCAACGGCGGCGGCACCGCCAACGGCACGACCGTCGACCTCTACGACTGCAACAACACCGCCGCGCAGGTGTGGATCCCGCAGTCGAACGGCGCGCTCTACAACCCGCAGTCGAACAGGTGTCTGGACGACACCGGCTGGTCCACGACCCCGGGCACCCAGGTGCAGATCTGGGACTGCTCCGGCAACGCCAATCAGAAGTGGACCCTGCCCTAGCGGCACGTCAGTCCTGGGCGGAGGCCCTCGCGCGCAGTTGCTCGTTGGCGCGCAGGGCCTCATCCAACTGGTCCTCCAGCGTGATGATCCGGCAGGCCGCCTCGATCGGGGTGCCCTGGTCGACCAGCTCGCGGGCGCGCTGGGCGATGCGCAGCTGGTGGCGCGAGTACCTGCGATGGCCGCCCTCCGAGCGGAGGGGCGTGATCAGCCCGGCTCCGCCCAGCGCGCGCAGGAAACCCGGGGTGGCGCCGATCATCTCGGCGGCCCGTCCCATGGTGTAGGCCGGGTAGTCCGCGTCATCGAAAGCGTCCTCAGCGGCCCCGGCGTCCTCAGCGGCCCCGACGCCTCCGGCATCACCGGCGTTGCTGGGCGTCGGGTCGGTCTTGGCTGCCACTGCACCTCTTCTTCGCGCCCGTCGGCCTGGAGCCGGTCCGTCTCCGGACTGGCAATCAAGCGTACGGCGAGGCGGCAGCTTCCGCCGCCGACAGGCAGGACCTGTCAGCGGCGGCCTCTTCGGTGGTCGGTCAGGCCTGGCCGCGCGTGCCGAAGCGGCGCTTCGCGCCGCCGGTCCGGCTGCCCTGGACGCCGCCCTGGCCACCCTGACCGCTGCCCTGGCCACGGCCGAAGCCCTGCCCCTGGCCCTGACGCGAGCCCTGGCCCTGACGCGATCCCTGTCCCTGGCGTGCGCTCTGCCCCTGGCCGGAGGCCTGGCCGCGGGCGACGCTGGACGGCTTGCGGCGGGTGCGGGTCGATGTCGCGGCGCGCTGCGTCGGCTCGGCGGCCGGCGCGCTGATCGTGACCGGGATGCCCGTGGGGCGCTGCGCGCCGGTGATCCGGGTCAGCTCCGCCTCACCCGAGCGGACCTGCGTGGTCTGCGGGGTGATGCCGGCGTGTCGCATCAGCTGGACCATGTCGCGGCGCTGCTCCGGCAGGACCAGGGTGACGACTATGCCCGACGCCCCGGCGCGGGCGGTGCGGCCGCCGCGGTGCAAGTAGTCCTTGTGGTCGGTCGGCGGGTCGACGTTGACGACCAGGTCGAGGTCGTCCACGTGGATGCCTCGCGCGGCCACGTTCGTGGCGACCAGCGTGGTGACGTGCCCGGACTTGAACTGGGCGAGGGTCCGGGTGCGCTGCGGCTGCGACTTTCCGCCGTGCAGCGCGCCGGCGCGGACGCCGCTGGCGAGCAGGTCCTTGGTGAACCGGTCGACGGCCCGCTTGGTGTCCAGGAACATGATCACCTGGCCGTCACGGGCGGCGATCTCGGTCGCCGTGGCGAACTTGTCGGGGCCGTGCACGTGCAGGACGTGGTGCTCCATGGTGGTCACCGCGCCCGCCGAGGGGTCGACCGAGTGGACGACCGGGTCGTGCAGGTAGCTGCGGACCAGCAGGTCCACGTTGCGGTCCAGGGTGGCCGAGAAGAGCATCCGCTGGCCGCCGGGGCGGACCTGGTCGAGCAGCTGGGTGATCTGCGGCATGAAGCCCATGTCGGCCATCTGGTCGGCCTCGTCCAGCACGGTGATGCCGACCCGGTCCAAGCGGCAGTCGCCACGCTGGATCAGGTCCTTGAGGCGGCCCGGCGTGGCGATGACGATCTCGGTCCCGCCGCGCAGCATGGCCGCCTGGCGGCTGATCGAGAGACCGCCGACGACGGTCGCGAGGCGCAGGCGCAGCGGCTTGGCGTAGGGGGTGAGCGCGTCGGTGACCTGCTGGGCCAGCTCGCGGGTCGGAACCAGCACCAGGCCGAGCGGCTGACGGGGCTCGGCGCGCAGGCCCGCGGTCCGGGCCAGCAGGGCCAGGCCGAAGGCGAGCGTCTTGCCGGAGCCGGTCCGTCCGCGGCCGAGTACGTCGCGGCCCGCGAGTGAGTTCGGGAGGGTGGCGGCCTGGATCGGGAACGGCGTGGTGACGCCCTCCGCGGTCAGCGCGGCCAGCAGCGCGGCGGGCATGTCGAGCTCGGCGAACTCGGCCACGGCCGGCAGGCTCGGGACGATCGGTGTGGGCACCGTGAACTCGGCCGGCCTGGCCGGAGCGGTGCGGCTGGGGCCGCTGCTCTTACGGGCGCCGGGGCGGCCTGCGGCTGCGCCGCTGGATCCCTTGCTCATCCCGGCGCCGGCCCCGGTGCGGGGTCGCCCTCGGAAGGAGCGGTCGTTCCTGCTGGACGTGTGGTTCATGGAGCGAACCTTCCTGGTTGGGCACGTTGGGACGTTTTCGGCGGTGGAACCGCACGGACGTCCGGAAACACGAGCCCGTGACAGGAAAGAACAAGCCGGGCGCGCAGATATCAAAGGGGGCGGGACGGGAATCGCCACTCGGCTGCGGCGGAACGGTTCGGCTGGAACGGTTCCGACGGGTCGAGCGCGAATGTTCTCAAGTCAGCCGTGGTCCGGCCCCGGAAAAGCAAACGAGCCGGGGCCCGCACCCAAGGTGCGGGCCCCAGCGCGTTGGACGCTCAGCGTCAGGCGGGAACGATGTTCTCGGCCTGCGGGCCCTTCTGGCCCTGCGTGACGTCGAAGTTAACCTTCTGGCCTTCCTGCAGCTCGCGGAAGCCGGAGGTGGCGATGTTCGAGTAGTGGGCGAAGACGTCCGGGCCGCCGCCGTCCTGCTCGATGAAGCCGAAGCCCTTTTCCGCGTTGAACCACTTCACGGTGCCAGTAGCCATGTCATATCTCCTTCGGGGCAGTGCCCGGCGTCCGCACTGTGCGGGCGCCGGTGTCGCCGCGATGATTAACCCGTCCGGAACGACACCGGTCATACATAAAGCGCGCTCGCCGGAAACTTCCCGTGAGGAGCGCTTGAAGTCTTTTGGGAACCACAACTGCAACTGAGATCAACGCTAGCACGTTGCGAGAGTTTCCGGCGTGGCAGCAGAATCGCGTCGCTCGGCGAGTCGCCCGGTCCCGCGTCGGCTGCGGGCGGTTTTCTACTGCGGCCGTGACAGATTTTCCGGCCTGGCCGACGCCCGAGGGGACCGCGGATCGCGGCGCCGCGTCGGTCCCTGAACGGGGCTCTTCCGGCTCAACTCCCGGAGGTGGCAGGCGGCTGCGACAGCGCAGGCCACCCCTCCGAGCACGAACAAGAGGCCTGCGGAGAGAGGTGCCAGCGGGTCGGCCCCAGCAGCCGGGGACGCAGCGCGACGGCACCGGCCTGGGCGCAGGATCCTGTGCACGGCGAAGGAGGGGGGAGTGGGACTTGCCGACCCGGGGGACCGCGAGCGCGGGTCAAGCGGAACCCGACCAGGGCGGCGACGAGCCTGACCGGGAACCGGCCGCGCCGCCTGCCGCCTGCCGCGCGCCGCTGATCGAGCGCCCGCCCGACTCGCCGGTTGACCCGCGCGAGCGGCTCGGTCCGCCGACCCGCTCGTGATCGTCAGGGGCGATAGCCTGTTCCCATGTCTCACCCCGATGAGCTTCTCGTCGCGATCGCTGCGCTGGTGGAAACCGAGGGCAGCAACCAGATGCCGCTGACGGTGGTCGTCCCCGGAGCGGTGATCACCGGCCGACTGGCCCCCGAGGCGGTGTGGAAGAAGCGGGTCGCCGAGGTGCTGGAGGCCTCCGACCGACTGGGCGCCTTCGCCGCGCTCTTCGTCCCTCCCGCCGAGCGTGGCCCAACAGAGCCGACGGACGGACCGGACCGACAGGACCGGCCGGACCGTCCCACCCACCTGCACGTGCATCTGGCCCGCATCCTGCAGGGCAGCTACGGCCTGCCGCACACCGGGGGCATGTACCGCATCGCGATCGATCAGATCAGCAGTTGGACGGTGGGGGACCTCAGCTACTCCGACCAGTGAGGCCCGGTGCCATGAGCGAGGCAGAGCTCGGTCAGGTGATCGCCGGCCGTGCGATCGAGGCCGTCGGTCCCGACGGCGTGCCCGTTCCGCTGGCCCTGGAGATCGGGCTGCCCTCGCGATCGCCTCGGAGCTGCTGACCCGGCAACTGGCAGCGGTCGCCGGGGAACGCGGCTGGACCTTCGGCCGGCTCGGCGCGAGCCGACTCCCGGTCGAGGAAGTTCTGCACACCGTCAGACCTGCGTAACCTCCCTTTCCACCCCATGAGTTGACGGTCCGTCGGCAACTTGGGGTGGAATCCGGAATCATACGTATGATGTGATGGATGTGACAGAAGATTCCAATGCGCCAGATGCTGCGCGAACTGTGGGGTTTCGTGTCCACATCCAACGCCCTGGCGGCTGTGGCTCTGACGGTTGCTCTGGTACTGCTGGTCCTGTTCCTCCGTGCCCGAAGCGCCGTTGCGCGACAGCGGACGACGCATCAGGCCGGTCATGAGGAACTGCGCAAGGCCCTGGCCGAGCTCGAACGGGCCCACTGGCAGACGCAGGATCACAACGTGCGGCTCGTCAAGGAATGCGACGAGCTCGCCGACGCGGTCCGCCGCAGCCGCACGCAGGGCGCGGAGGTGCTCGCCAACCTCGCGATGCGCTCGCTGATCCTGGTGGAGCGCCAGCTCGGCCGGCTGGAGGGCATGGAGAACGTCGAGTCGGACTCGGTCCGGCTGGACGAGCTCTACCAGCTCGACCACCTGGCCACCCGGATGCGCCGCAACAGCGAGAACATGCTGCTGCTGGCGGGCGGCGACCACCAGCGTCAGGCCCGTCCCGCCGAGCCCGCCCCGCTGCTCGACGTACTGCGCGCGGCCCTCTCCGAGATCGAGCGCTACGAGCGGGTGCATCTGACCGCGCTGCCGCCGCTCTGGGTCCGCCCGGACCTCGCCGACGACCTCAGCCACCTCTTCGCCGAACTGCTGGACAACGGCACCGCCTTCTCACCGCCCACCGAGGCGGTCACGGTGACGGCCTGGCACCTGGACAGCGGCGAGCTCATGGTCTCCGTCGCGGACCGTGGCATCGGCATGACCGACCAGCTGCTCAGGGAGGTCAACGCCCACCTCGCCGCCGGGCGCGACGACGACGGCGTCGGGCCCGGCAGCGGGCGTTCGCTCGGGCTCCGCGTGGTGACGCTGCTGGCGCACCGTCACAGCCTGCGCGTCCAGCTGCGGCAGAGCCCCAGCGCGGACGGCGTGACCGCCCTGGTCGCGCTGCCGGCGACGGTGCTCGTCGCGCCACCGGCCGAGCCGGAGCCGGCCTCCTTCGGGCAGCCCGCGTCGCACCGCCCGCACAGCCCGGCCGGGCCGACGTCGCGGCCGCGCACCGGCCCGACGCTGACCGCCGTCCCCGGCGCCCGTTCCGCGACGCCGGGCACCCGTCCCGGCGCGGCGGGCCTGCCCAAGCGCGTGCCGGGGGAGAGCGGCCAGCTGGCCCGCCCCGCGAACTCGCCGGATTCCGCCGAAGCCGGAACGACCGGCGAGCCCCACGACCGCGGCGGAGCGAGTTCCGCCGCCGACGAACTGCGCCGCCGCCTCGGCGGCTTCCAGAACGGACTGCGCGCGGCCGCCGCCCCGCGCGGCGAGGAGGACAAGGGATGACCGAGGCGAATCCGCAGCAGCGGCTGCGCTGGCTGCTCGGTGACGTGCTGATGGGCACGCCCGGCCTGCGTGCGCTCGCGCTGGTCTCGACCGACGGCCTGCCCCTGGTCGCGGTCGACGAGCACTGCCCCGTCGACGAGTTGGCGACGCTCGTCGCCGGGATCAACGGACTGGCCGGCGGGCTCACCACGCTGCTCGAACTCGGTCGGCTGAAGCGGACGGTGGTCACCCTGGACGAGGGCACGCTGGTGCTGATGTCCGTGGACGCGACCGCCTGCCTGGCCGCCTACACCAGCGCCGACTGCGACCTGAGCGTGGCGGCGTTCCAGATGGCCCGCCTGGTCGAACAGGCCGGCCACGTCCTGACCGCACATGTCCGCCAGGAGGCGACCCGGTGATTCCTGCGACGCGATCGCTGCGGGTGCGCCCGTATGCGCTCACCGGCGGCCGGACCAGGTTCGGCCAGGTGCTGCTGGTCGAGACGCTGATCTCCGCTGTTGACTACGGTGCTGCGGTCCACAGTGCTGCCGCCCGGCAACCCGTGCAGGCCGCCCTGCCCGAGCTCGAGCGGATCTGTGCCCTGTGCCAGGGGGAGATGCGTTCCATCGCCGAGGTGTCGGCGTTGCTCAAGCTCCCGCTCGGAGTCGTCAGGGTCTGGGTCAGCGACCTGGTCGACGCCGGCCGGATCCGGGTGCACGGCTCGTCCATCTCGGTGCGTGCGGGCGGTTCGCCCATCGGCGTCCCGGCCCGCCCCAACCGTGTCGTGCTGGAGCGGATCCTCGGAGGTCTCCGTGATCTCGCCTGACGTCAGAACCGCCGAGGCGGCCCGGACCCCCGGCATCCCGCTCACCGAGCTTCCGGTCACCTCCGCGAAGATCGTGATCGCGGGCGGCTTCGGAGTCGGCAAGACCACCATGGTCGGCTCGGTCTCCGAGATCACCCCGCTGCGCACCGAGGCGGTGATGACCGACGCCGGCAGCGACACCGACTCCCTCGCCTTCGGCAGCAACAAGACCATGACCACCGTGGCCATGGACTTCGGCCGGCTGCACATCGCCGAGGACCTGGTGCTCTACCTCTTCGGCGCGCCCGGACAGCGCCGCTTCTGGTTCATGTGGGACGACCTCGCCCGCGGCGCCGTCGGCGCGGTCGTGCTGGTCGACACCCGGCAACTGGCCGAAGCCTTCCCGGCGGTGGACTACTTCGAGAGCAGTGGGCTGCCCTTCGTGGTCGCGGTCAACGAGTTCGACGGGGCTCCCGAGTACGGCGACGCGGACATCAGGGACGCGCTGAGCCTGGACCCGGCGGTGCCGTTGCTGCGCTGCGACGCGCGCTCCCGGTCCTCCTCCGCGCTGACGCTGGCCGCGCTGGTTCAGCACACCCTCGCCACCGACGGGGCCTGAACCGGTAGCTTCTTGCCGTCTGACGATCTTCCACAACGTCTTCCAGGAGCCCATTTTGGCCAAGATACTCGTCGTCGGCGCAGGCCAGGCCGGTCTGCAGCTGGCGCTCGGCCTGCAGAGCGACGGCCACGACGTCACCGTGATGACGGACCGGACCCCGGACGAGGTCCGCGGCGGCCGAGTGCTGTCCACCCAGTGCATGTTCGCCACCGCACTGCAGCACGAGCGCGACCTCGGCCTCAACCTGTGGGAGGCGGAGGCCCCTCGCGTGCAGGGCCTCGGCGTCTCGGTGAGCGGTCCTGAGGCGGCCCGCGTGATCGACTGGGTCGGCCGCCTCGACGGCAACGCGCAGTCCGTCGACCAGCGCGTGAAGATGCCCGGCTGGCTCGAGCTGTTCGCCGAGCGCGGCGGCAAGGTCGTCATCAACGGCGTCACCGTCTCCGACCTCGACTACCTGGTGCGCGGCTACGACCTCACCGTCGTCGCGGCCGGCAAGGGCGAGCTGGTCTCGATGTTCGGCCGCGACGCCGAGCGGTCTCCGTACACGGCTCCGCAGCGTGCACTGGCCGTCTCCTACGTGCACGGGCTCGGACCGCGTCCCGAGCACGACTTCCCTGCCGTGCGCTGCAACCTGGTCCCCGGCGTCGGCGAGCTCTTCGTCATCCCGGCGCTGACCCTCTCCGGGCCCTGCGACATCCTCTTCTGGGAGGGCGTCCCCGGCGGACCGCTCGACGTCTTCGAGCCCGCTCTGGAGCCCGCCGAGCACCTGCGCCGGACGCTGGACCTGATGCGCACGTACACCCCGTGGGAGTACGAGCGCACGCTCGGCGGTGTCGAGCTCACCGACGAGCGGGCGACGCTCGCCGGCCGCTACGCGCCGACCGTGCGCCGACCCGTCGGCGAACTGCCCGGCGGCGGCGTGGTCCTGGGCGTGGCGGACGTGGTCGTCGCCAACGACCCGATCACCGGCCAGGGATCGAACACCGCGTCCAAGTGCGCGGCGAGCTACCTGGACTCGATCCGCGCCCACGTGGAAGGCCCCTTCGACCGGGCGTTCATGGAGTCGGCCTTCGACACCTTCTGGACGAATGCCGCGAGTGACGTCACCGCGTGGACCAACGCCATGCTCGCGCCGCCGCCGGAGCACGTGCTGCAGCTGATCGGCGCGGCGGGCGAGATCCAGCCGGTCGCCGACCGCTTCGCCAACGGGTTCGACAACCCGTCGGACTTCCCGAACTGGTTCTTCACCCCGGAGGCGGCGGGCGCCTACCTGGGCTCCTTCAGCCAGGGCTGACGCGTTCGACAAGCGCGTGCCGAGGGCCCGCCGCCGTTCGCACGGCCGCGGGCCCCTTGGGGTTTCCCGAGCCCGTGGGCCCCCGGAGCCGACGGCGACCGGCTTCTGGGCCCGGGTCGGCCGGGCGATCGGACATCGGCCCCGCACGGTGTGGGTCACCACGGCGGTACTGCTGGGCGTGCTGACCCTGAGCGTCACCGGTCTGCGCGCAGACGGCCTCAGCACGGCCGGGACGTTCGTCGGCACACCGGACTCGGTGGTGGGTCGAACCCCGGTTGAGCGTCGAGCACGCGGACCGCCGAAGTGGACCACTCCCGCGGCGCGGATGCGGACCTGCGCACTGGGCCGTTCGGTCCCTAGAGTCGAGTGCATGACCACACCGACTCCTTCAGGCACCGACCCGGTGCGCCCCACGACCGGTGCTCGGGCCGCGACGCTGCGCGCGCTGCACGTGCCCGGCAAGCCGCTGCTGCTGCCGAACGCCTGGGACGCCGCGTCTGCGCGGCTGGTGGAGAGCGCGGGATTTCCGGCGGTGGCCACCGCCAGCGCCGCGATCGCGCCCACGCTCGGCTACGCCGACCACGAGGCGACGCCGGCCGAGGAGATGTTCGCGGCCGTCACGCGGATCTGTCGTGCCGTCAATGTCCCGGTGACCGCGGACCTGGAAGGCGGCTACGGCCTGGAGCCGGCCGAGCTCGTGGAGCGTGTTGCCGCGACGGGAGCGGTGGGCGTCAACATCGAGGACACCGACGCGTGGACCGGCGAGCTGCACGCCGCCGGGCGTCAGGCCGAGTACCTGGCGGCGATCCGGGCAGCGGCCGACGCGGCGGGCTTCGGTATGGTGCTGAACGCCCGGGTCGACGTGTTCCTCCACGAGACGGCTTCCGAGGCCGAGCGGCTCGCGGAGGCCCTGGGCCGCGGTCGCCTCTATCGGGACGCGGGTGCCGACTCGCTCTACCCCATCCTCGTCGCGGACGCACCGACCATCACGGCGCTGGTCGAGGGCGTCGGGATGCCCGTCAACATCCTGGCTCGGCCCGGGGGCCTCTCCCACGACGAGCTGGCCTCGCTGGGAGTGGCCAGGATCAGCTACGGCCCCGGCCTGTTCGGGATCGCGCAGGCGGCGACCGAGGAGGCCCTCCGCACCGTCGCCGGCGGCGGGGACCCGTTCGCCGAGTCTCCGTCCGGGGTCACCGCACGGGAGTGAACCGGGCGAGGAGCAGTGCGACGTCGTCCGCGCGGTTCGTCGCGCGGAGGGCGTCCGCGAGCAGTCGGTCGGCGAGGGCTTCGAGCGAGGTCGCCTCGGCATGGGCGAGGGAGACCCTGAGTCGGTCGATCCCGTGGTCGATCCGCGAGTCCGGACGCTCGACGAGACCGTCGGTGTAGAGGGCCAGTACCGAGCCCGGCGGCAGCTCGAACTCCGCCACCGCGTAGTGGGCGTGCGGGTCCACGCCGAGGAGCAACCCGTCCGTCAACTCCAGCACCTCCGTATGGCCGTCCGGGTGGCGCAGCAGCGGCGGCAGGTGTCCGGCGCGGACGCCGCGGGCCCGTCCGGTCGTCGGGTCGAGCTCGATCAGGCAGCAACTGGCCAGCAGATCGAGGCCGAGGTCGGGCAGCAGTTGGTTGACATGCGCCAGCACCTCGCCGGGTTCCTGCCCGCTGGCTGCGAACGCCCGTACCGCGCTGCGCAGTTGGCCCATCGTCGCGGCGGCGGCCACGCTGTGGCCCTCCACGTCGCCGATCACCAGGGAGAGCCCGCGGGCAGTGAGGACGGCGTCGTACCAGTCGCCGCCGATCTCCATGCCTTGCGTCCCGGGGAGATACCGGGCTGCGATGGTCACGCCGGGCAGCTCCGGCAGCCGGCGCGGAAGGAGCGCGTGCTGAAGGCCGCGGGCGAGGGTGAACTCCGCGTCGTACAGGCGGGCCCGCTCCAGGGCCTGGGCGATCAGCCCGCCGAGTGCGGTCAGCACGCCGCGCTCCTCGGAGGTGAACGGGTGCGGCTCGTCGAAGCCCAGAATGCAGCTGCCGACCGGATGCCCGGAGGCGATCAGCGGCAGGAACGCCCACGCGCACATCTCGTCCAGGGGGATTCCGGGATAGGCGGAGGCGAGTTCGTCGACCGACTCGAAGAAGATCGGCGCGCCGTTGCTCAACGCGTCGGCTCCCGGCAGCCGGGCCCGGATCGGCGTGCCCTCGAATCGGTCGAGGAAGCCCTCGGGGTATCCCACCTGAAGGGTGAGGTGCAGCCGGTTGTCCTCCATGACGTAGATCGCGAGCTCCTGGCCGCCGAAGGCCGGAAGGATCTGTTCCGCGACCGTGCCGCACACCTGGTGGACCGTCACCGCCCGGGTCAGCGCGCTGGAGAGCGGGAGCAGGTGGTAGATCGCACCGAGCCTTGCCGGCGGCGTGGCGATCGTCCCCGTGCCGCCGGCTGCCCCGCCCGCTGTGTCGCCGGCCGTGCCGACCTGGGCGGAAGGGACCACGGTCCCGGTCATGCCGTTGGCGTCCGGATGGAGGGCGAAGGCCATCCAGTGGTCGGGTGGGCGGCAGGCCAGGAAGGCGGTGGGCTGCCTGGAGATCAGCGCGGACCGGTACCGGTCCTCGTAGGCGGGATCCGCAAGCCAGTCGAGTGCCTCCCACAGCTGCCGACCGAGCAGTTCCTCTCGGCGGAGGCCGAGGAGCAGCTCCGCGCCCAGGTTCATGTAGTCGACGAGGCCGCCCGGGTCGAGGGAGAAGATGCCCTGCCGCAGCCGCTCGACCGCCTCGGCGGCCGCCGCGCTGGTACCGGCGTCGAGGACGGCCCCCACCAGGTGGGGACGCTTTCCGCCGGCTACGGCCGGGTGCTCCGGAATCCGGGCCCACAGCCGGACGGAGCGGGACCGTCGGCTGCTGTCCGCGACCCGTACCCGTACCCGAACCGGCGCTGGGGGGAACCGTCCGTTGACGAGGGCGTGCCGGGTGGCGGCCCGCAGGCGGGGGAGGTCCCCGGGGTCCACCACGGCGGTCAGCGTGGCGAGCTGCCCGTCGAAGGAGTCGGCGGGCACCCCGAAGATCTCGCACAGCTCCTCGTCGGCCACCACCGTGCCGGTCGCGAGGTCCAGGTCGAAGAGGCCGACCCGGATCGCCGGGTCGGAGCGGATGGGCAGTTCGACCACCACGGTCTCTCCGGGGCTCTCCACCGGATCGCCGCCCGCGGCCAGTTCGGCGAGCGAAACGCCCAGCCGGTTGGCCGTCGAGCGCAACTGCCGACGGGCCGGCGTGGGAACTCCGTCGGCGATGGCGGGCCACAGCGCACAGAGCACCCCGAACGTCTCCTGTCCGGCCGTGACCGGCGCGTAGGCGGAGGCGAACGAGTAGGGCAGGCCCACAAGCAGCTGGGGGAAGCGCCTCATGGTCTCCTCGGCGCCGGAGAGCGAGACGCTCCGTCCCGAGCGGTAGGCCAGCGGCACCGGCAGCGGGCTGTTCACGGCGACCCGGCGGAACGCGCCGAGGACGGAGACGGGAACGCCGGCCACGGTACTCAGCACCAGGGACCGCCGGTCGCGTGAGCGCAGGTAGACCATGGCGCTGTAGGCGTCGGTCCCCGCGAGCGTCCGGCGGACGGCGGCGGCGAGGAGGTCGTCGCAGTGCCCGGCCGCCTCGCGAGCACGTCGAGAGGCCCCGGCGGATGTGGCCGGCGAAGGCTCTGGACCACGCCGAGCGCGGCGGACAGGACCCTTGTCCGGGCCTGCGCGTGCCGTCCCACTACCGTCGGTCACTTCGGTGCCCTGCGGCCCCTTCGGACCACCCTGGCGCATCTCTCCTTGCTACGCCCGCCCCCCAAGCGTGTCAAGGCGAAGGCGGAGCCGTCGCGTCCGGTCCGGCCGCGTTCTCGAAGCCTCCGGTGGCGAGATCGTCGGCACGGACCGATCCTGGCCGGAGATGCCGGGGTGCGGACCCTTTCCCGCCTCGGAGCAGGGCAGCAGGGCAGCAGGGAGCAGATCATGCTGGCGAACAAGGCGCTCCGCGTCGTGGCCCTCGTGCTGGGCCTGGTCCTGATCGCGGGCGCTTTCGTGCTCGCCTTCGCCATCACACCCAGCCTGGTCGCGCGCCTGCCCTCGGACACCAATGCCCAGCGCAGCTACGCCGGCACGTTCAAGACGCTGCTCGACCCCCGCGCGGTGGCCCGGGGCAATCTCGCCGCGGCCTTCAAGACCAACGTGCCGTTGACCGTCGACCGGACCGTCACCGTGAAGAGCACCTCGGGCGGGACCGCACTGGTGGCGGACAAGCGGACGACCAGCGAGGCGGGGAACGTCCTGGAGCAGACGTCGTGGCAGTACGCCCTGGACCGGAAGAGCCTGGAGCCGGTGGCGAACCACCCGAAGAGCTGGTCCGTCGTCGACGCCAAGGGCCTCACCGTCAGCTTCCCGTTCGGTGCGGCGAAGCAGACCTACACCGGCTGGGTGCCCGAGACCCTCACGACCACGCCGGTGACCTACGTGCGCACGGAGTCGAAGTCGGGTCTGTCGACCTACGTCTACCAGTCGGCCTACGGTCCCTCCCGGATCACCGACAGCCAGGTGCTGGCGGCGCTGCCGCCCTCCATCCCGCGGCAGACCCTGGCCCTGGCGGTGAACTTCGGGCCCGCGTCGGCCGCGCAGAAGGCACAGCTGGCGGCCCTGCTTCCGCGGCTGAGCGACCCGGTGCCGCTGGCCTACACGCTGCAGGGCTCGGACACTTTCTGGGTCGACCCGGAGACGGGCGTCGTGATCGACGTCCAGCGGTCCCAGACGCGGACGGTCGGACTGGCGGTTCCGGGCAGCAGCACCTTCATCCCGCTCTTCCCGGTCGCGGACTACACCTACGGGCAGACCGCCGCGGGCACGCAGGCCGCCCTGCACGACGCGAACAAGGGCCGTGACGCGCTCTCACTCTTCGGGACGATCCTGCCGATCGTCGCGGGCCTGGTCGGTGCGGTGCTGGTGGGCGGCGTGCTCTTCCTCGTCCGTTGTGACCGGAGTGCGCCGAAGCCCGGGGCGTGAGCAACGGCGGCTCGGGGGCGCGCGGCTGTCGCCGCGCGCCGAGAGATTTCGGGATTCGTGGAAGGCATCTACATCTACGCGTAGATTGTCGAGCCGTCGGCGCCCCGCCCGACCTCGCCGCTCGACTGGAGAGACCGTCAGATGTCCCAGCCCACCCAGAGAACCACTCCGGTGGTGCCGCTCGCCCGAGCCCCGCTCCCGCTCGGAGCGCCCCCCGACGCCTACCGCGTGCAGGCCCTGCACGCCTGCCAGGTGTTGGCCGGCCTGCTGATGCGGGTGCCGCGCCCCGAGAGCGTCCAGCTGTTCACCGCACCGCACTGGTCCGCGCCGTGGCTTCAGGTGCATCTGCACCCGGATCCCGACGACGCGCAGATGACCGAGTACCAGCGCGCCTTCGGGGGCGAGCTGACCCGCCGTTGGCGCGACGGCGCCGAGCCTGACCCGGGCGGGGGTGAGCGCGCGGTGGTCTACAGCGAGCTGGCGACCGTGGTCGACCGGGTCCGCGTCCAGGTGTGGAACGTCAACGACGTCCCCGCCGCCCTGCGCCCGGCGGCACCCGACCCTGCCGCCGTTCCGCCCGCTGCCGCTGCCGCTGCCGCTGCCGCTGCCGCCGCCGCGGAACCGGAACAGGAATCGGCCGCGCCCGCCGCGCTCGCCACTGACGTGAGCGTTCCCGTCCAGGCGGGGAGCAGGGAGTGACTACCGTCCTCACCCTCACCCTGCTGGGGCTGACCGGAATCGCCGCCCTCGGCACCGTCGCCTGGGCGGCCTCGGCATGGCAGCTCTCCCGGCTCCGCGCCCGCCGCTTCGCGGATCGCGTCGACCTCGTCCAGCCGGACTCCCGCAGCTGCGAACGCGACTGGTTCCAGGAATGCCTGACGCAACTGCACGCCGCCGTCGAACAGGACGTCCTGCTCGCCGCCTCAGTGGTTGGCGAGGCCGGCGAGGGCGGCGGGCAGAGTGAGCGGGTCACCGCAGAAGCAGCGGTAGCCCTCCCAGGTCCGCGTGGCCCCCAGATCCTGGAGCACGGCGGAGACCTCGTCGAGGGCGATCCGGGCCGGGGTCCCGCTTCTGACGACGATGGAGACTTCGAGTGGGTCCCAGGCGACAGCCTGGGGTGCGACGTCTGCCATGCGAATGTGGATACACATGGGCGGGCCCCTCGGGAGGGAAGCGCGCGGCAGGCACGCGGTGGCGACTGTTGCCGCACTCTGGGGGAAAGACGCTACTCCGACGAGAGTGGCCTGTGAGGACCCCGTGAAGGACGAATCAGGAATTCCAGAAGCGAACACCTGCACCGCGCGCCCCGCTACGCAGCGGAACGACGACTACTCCGCGTGCACGGCCCGCGGCAGCTTGGCCAGGGCCCTGGCCATCTCCACCAGCACCCGCTGCTGATCCGTGTCCAACTCGCGGAAGATCTCCAGCAGTCGGGCCTCACGCTCGGCGTCCAGATCGGCCGGCGTGCGGCGGCCCGCCGCGGCGAAGACGCGTGCGGGCGGGTAGTCGGGGGGCAGGGCGTCGGCCAGCGCCCGCAGGTCGTCCGCCGCGATCCGGCCGCCCGCGCCCCGCCGCCCGGTCACCCAGGCGTTCAGCGTCGCGTAGGGGATGCCGGAGGTCTCGGAGATCTTCTTCTGCGTCAACCCAGGGTTCGCGGCCAGTACACCCCGCAGCAGCGCGGCCAAGTCCTCGCCCGCCTGCCCTCCCGTGCCCATGGGCTCGATCGCATCCACGAGGTCCATTATCGCGGCTGCGCGACGCCAAAGCCTATGGTCGGTACACGGCAAGTACCAGGCGAGGGGAGCACACACCGGCGCGCGCCCCCGGCCCCACGCCCTGAACTGCCGCTTCGACGAGCCGGCGACTCCGGGGCGGAGCGGATCGTCGATTGCGCGCGCACGCATGCGAGGTGGCTGCTACCGTGCGTCGGAGCCCATGGGGCGACCGGCACGCCGTCGTCGGCGTCAGCCGGAGCCGAGGTCACGGGCGAGGTCGAGGCCGAGCAGCCTGTCCATCCAGACGAGGGCTTCGAACCGCGCGCCGTCCGGCAGGTCGGCCGTCGTGCCGATGAGGTCGAGCAGAGCGAGAAGTGACGGGGTGTCGAGATCGGCGTCGAGCGCGGCGCGGGCCTCGGCCTGCAGCGACTCGGAAACCGGCGCCGAGGAGGACCGTGCCCATCCGGCAACCTGCGCCCGCCAGGACGCGAGGCTCAGCGCCGCTTCCGCCACGGCGTCGGGCGTGAGCTCCACCGGCTCCCGGTAGGGGTGCGCGAGCAACGCCAGGCGCAGAGCGAGCGGGTCGGCTTCGGGCGCGTCGCCCGGGGTGCCGCCGGGAAGCGGTGCGGTCAGCAGAGAACGTACGCGTGCCACTTCCACCCGGGCTCCCGCGTCTCCGTTCGCGTCTCCTTTCGCGCCGCCGGTCGGGACCACTTCCACGTCGGCGCGCCCGTCGTCCTCGGCGATGGGCGGATGGACGTTGAAAGCGGTCAGGTGGCGCTCCAGGCCGCGGGCCAGCTCGCGCGGTACCGTCGGGGGGAGCCCCATCGCATGGACGACCACGACCCGGCTGACCTCCAGGGCTCGCCGCAGGACGTCCGCCACGACCATGACGCGCACGTCGTCGATCCCCATCGCGCCGCTCTGGAGCGTCGGCAGCGCCCGCAGCCGCACCAGGCGCCGCCCGTCCGGTGGCAGGCTGACCGGCCGTGCGGTGCGTCCGTCGGTGAGTCTCAACACCTGGGCGACGCTACCCGTCCCCAGCCGAGGTTGCACCACCCCGCCCGGTCGGCCTGCGCGTCCGGTTCGATCGACGGGCCGCCGTGCACCGCGCCCGACCAGGTGAGACGGTCAAAGGGGCAGGGATCCGCATTCGAGGAGAAGGGACGTGGTGCGGGATGAGCATCACGCGTCGCATCACCGGACTGTTCAAGGTCAAGGCGGACAAGGCGCTGGACCGCGCCGAGGACCCCAGGGAGACCCTGGACTACGCCTACCAGCGGCAGCTGGACCTGTTGCAGAAGGTTCGCCGCGGGCTCGCCGACGTCGCCACCAGCCGCAAGCGCGTCGAGCTGCAGCACGCCCAGCTGGAGCAGTCCGCAGCGAAGCTCCAGGAGCAGGCCCAGCAGGCGCTCGCTCTCGGCCGGGAAGACCTGGCCCGTGAGGCGCTGACCCGCCGCACGGCCGTGCTCGCCCAGGACCAGGACCTGCAGGCGCAGGTGACCACGCTGCGCGCGGAGGAGGAGAAGCTCACCCTTGCCGAGCAGGGGTTGCAAGCGAAGGTCGAGGCCTTCCGGACCCAGAAGGAGACCATCAAGGCCTCCTACACCGCCGCCGAGGCCGAGACCCGGATCGGCGAGGCGGTCACCGGCATCTCGGGGGAGATGAGCGACGTCGGAGCGGCCGTCCAGCGGGCGCAGGACAAGACCGAGCAGCTCCAGGCACGTGCCGGCGCGTTGGACGAGCTGATGGCCTCCGGCGCCCTCGACGACGCGACCTCGCCCGTCGCCCACGACGGCCTGAAGACCGAGCTCGACGCCATCTCCGCGCGCGGAGACGTCGAGGCCGAGCTCGCCGCGATGAAGGCCGAGCTCGCATCCTCGCCCGCACCGCCGTCGCTGGAGGCGGGGCCGAAGGAGGGGGAGGAGCCGGAGCCACCCGAGGAGCCGAAGGACCACGCGTGAGCCCTGCTCAGCGGATGCCGTCCCACAGCCGACGCAGTGAGCCCCGGGGGATCGTACGTGAAGGCGGGATGGTCCACGCCCTCGGCGGCTGACCCCGCGCCGGAGCGCGGGGCCGGCCGCTCGGGCGCGGCGTCAGTTCGTCTTGAAGACCGTCACCTCCAGGAGTCGTTGAGCGTGACGGCTCCGGAGGCGGGGGTGGTGTACGAGCGGTTGGGGTCGCTCTCCCAGGTGATCGTGCCGTCCGGGTTCTTCTTGATGTACTTGTAGGAGAAGCCGGTGTTGGACGGGAGGGTGACGGCGGCCGACCAGGTCGGGTAGCCGGCCGACGAGAGCGGGACCGCTGCCGCCGGGTTCCAGCTGCCCAGCGCCGGGATGGAGCCGACCACGTACACGTTCTGGCCGTAGTAGGTGGTGGCGTACTCGTCGAAGGTGACGGACACCTGTCCGGCCTGGCTGCAGCTGCTGCCCGTGCAGGGGCTGTTGACGTCGACGGCGACGGCGTCCTTGGGGGCGACGGCGACCGTCGCGTTGCCGCTCGCGTCGACGGTCACGACCGGTCCGGTGCAGCCGCCGCCGGAGGCGGCCTGGCCGTGGATCACGTCGCAGTAGGCGCCCGCGGGGAGGCCGGTGGCGAAGGTGCGGCTGACGGTGGCGGACTCGTTGTTGAGTGCGATCCAGCCCTTGCCGCCCTGGCTGAAGGAGATCGCGTTGCTGCCGTCGTCCCACCAGTTGGCCACGCTCTGGCCCTTGGTGGCGTTGTGGAAGCCGACCATCCCGACCACGCCCTGGTTGCGGTCCAGGCACTCCCAGCCGCTGCCGCACGTCGTGCTGCTGACATAGCCGTTGGCGTCGGCAGGCGGGGAGTCGTCGCTGTTGGTCCAGTCGAAGCTGGAGTACACCTGCGGGGTGCCGTAGCCCCAGGCGAGTTCGAACTCGGTGGCCAGGGTGTTGGTGGCGCCGTTCTTGTAGTTGAGCGTGGAGCCGTTGCGCTCGGTGTCGTGGTTGGCGACGAAGACGACCGCCTTGTTGCTCGGCTCCATGCCCCAACTCTGACCGAAGGTCTTGAGATTGGCGATGCTGCCGGTGAACTGGCTCTTGATGCTGGTGCCGTAGGTGAACTCCAGCAGGTCGCCGGTGGGCTCGAAGGCGCTGGGCGCGAGGGAGCCGGAGCTTCCGGGCATGACCTCCTGGTAGACGTAGGCCGGTTTGGTCAGTTTGGCCTCGATGGCGGCCAGGTCGGTCTCGCCGATGTGCTTGGCGGCGTCCAGACGGAAGCCGTCCACGCCGTCGTTCAGCAGGTGGTTGAGGTATCCGGCGAGCTGGGTGCGCACGTAGTCCGACTCGGTGCGCAGGTCCGAGAGGTTGGACAGCTCACACTTGGTGACCTCGGTGTAGTCGTTCCAGTTGTGGATCTGGTCGTCCGACTCGGGGCAGTCGCTCGGGTAGTTGTGAAAGTCCGCGCTCGAGTACAGGCCGGGGTAGTTGAACTTGCTGAAGCCGGTGACCCCGCCGTAGGAGACGCTCCCCTGGCCGGTCATGTGGTTGAGCACCGCGTCGGCGTAGACCTTCACACCCGCGGCGTGACAGGCGTTGACCATGGCGGTGAACTGCGTCTCGTTGCCCATCCGGCTGTTGAGGCTGTAGTCCACCGGCTGGTAGACCTCCCACCAGGGATGTCCCGCGATGCTGATGGAGTCCTCGGGCGGCGCGACCTGGACGGCGCCGTATCCGTCGGGGCCGAGCACGTTGGTGCACTCGGAGGCGACCGAGTTCCAGTTCCACTGGAACAGGTTCGCGATGACGTCGTTGCCCGTGCCGGGCGGCGAGGCCGCAGCGGGTGTGCTGCCGCCGGCGAGGCCGAGCGGCAGGACCGCCGCGACCAGGGCGGCCGAGGCCAGAGCGGCCCGCAGTCTTCTCGGTCTGACAGCTGCGGGCGCGTGGGTGGTGAGGTGCATGTTCGGCTCCGGGGGCAGTGCTGTGGGTGGACCGGTCCGTGGCGACGGTCGCCGCGACACCGGGACCCGCCCCGGCAGCGCCGCACCGCGCGGGCACGACAGTGCCACCGCTCGGGCATGTCGACAAGACTTCTGGAAGAGTTTTCGGCGAGTTTCTGCAAAGTCTTTCAAGATCCGGTGGTCGGGTTTCGCGGCCGGCTCGCCGGGCCAGGATCACCACCATGGTGAACTCCGCGCTGCAGCTCTCCGACGAGGTCCGGGACGCGCTCGACCGGGGCAGGCCCGTCGTCGCGCTGGAGTCCACGATCATCGCCCACGGGCTGCCCCGGCCGCGCAACCTCCAGCTCGCGGGCGAGCTGGAGGAGCTGGTGCGGGCCGGGGGAGCCGTCCCGGCGACCGTCGCGGTGCTGGGCGGGACGGCGAGGATCGGACTGCGTAAGGAGGAGCTGGAGCGGGTCGCGTTCCAGGACGGCCTGCGCAAGCTCGGCGTCCGCGACCTCGCGCCCGCGCTGGCGCTGGGGGAGAGCGGGGCGACGACCGTTTCCGGCACGGCCTTCCTCGCCGCGCGGGCGGGCATCCGGGTCTTCGCGACCGGAGGGCTCGGCGGCGTGCACCGCGACTGGGTCACCGACCAGGACGAGTCCGCCGACCTCGGCCTGCTCGCGCGGACCCGGGTCACCGTGGTGTGCGCGGGGGTCAAGTCCATCCTCGACGTTCCCGCCACGCTGCAGCGCCTGGAGACCCTCAGCGTCCCCGTCATCGGCTACCGCACCGGCACCTTCCCCGGCTTCTACCTGCACAGCTCCGGCCTGCCCGTCGACTGGAGCGCGCAGAACGCCGCGCAGGTCGCCGAGGTGATGCGCGCTCAGGACGCGCTCGGCACGGACTCCTCGGCGCTCGTGGTCGCCAACCCGGTGCCCGAGGCGGAGCAGCTGGACCCGGCCCTGCACGACCGCGTCCTCGCGGAGGCCCTGGACGCGGCCCGCCGGGAAGGCGTCAAGGGCCAGGCCGTCACCCCCTACCTACTGGCCTACCTGGTCGAGCACACGGCAGGCGCCTCGCTGGAGGCCAACCTCGCCGCGGTGCGCGGCAACGTGCGACTCGCCGCCGAGATCGCCGCCGCCTACGCGACCGCCGCGCGGGCATGACCGGCTCGGGGCTGCTCGTCGTCGGGGACCTGGCCACCGACGTCGTCGCCGCGCACGACCGTCCGCTCGCCCCCGCCACCGACACCCCGGCCCGGATCGCGCTGCTGCCGGGCGGCTCGGCCGCCAACGTCGCGGCCTGGGCCGCGGACCGCGGCGCGGCGACCACGCTGCTGGCCCGCGTCGGCGCGGAGTCGGCGGCCTGGCACCGGGCAGAGCTGGAACGCACCGGCGTCCGCCCGGTCCTGCGCATCGACCCCGACCGGCCGACCACGCTCGTCGTCTGCCTGGTCGACGCCTCCGGCGAGCGCACGATGCTCAACGACCGCGGCGCGAGCGGCGCTCTCGGCCTCGCCGACTGGGACGATGCGCTCCTCGACGGCGTCGCCTGGCTCCACCTCTCCGGCTACCTGCTCTTCTCCGCCCCCGGCCGGGAACTCACGCAGGCGCTGCTGGCCCGCGCTCGCGCCGCCGGGATCGGCGCCAGCCTCGACCCGGCCTCGGCCGGGCCGCTCGCGGTGCTCGGCCCGGCCACCTTCCTCGACCTGGCAGCCGGAGTGGACCTGCTGCTCCCCAACCTCGACGAGGCCCGCCTGCTGAGCGGCGCCACGGCCGCCGACCAGGCCGCCCGCCGCCTCGCCGACCGCACCGGCGCGCTCGTCGCGGTCAAACTCGGCCCCCTCGGCGCCACCCTCGCCGAACCCGGCCACTTCCTCGGCCGGGTGCCGAGCCCCCAGGTGACCGCCGTCGACACGACCGGCGCGGGCGACGCCTTCGCTGGCGCCTACCTCGCCGCCCGCCTCGCGGGAGCCACCCCGCTGCACGCGGCGGAGCGGGCCTGCGCGACCGCAGCCCACTCCGTCACCCTGCGCGGCGCGCGCCCACGGTGACAGTCAGGAAGTCAAGTCCCAGCAGTTCGGCACCCTGCGGCGTGGGCCCTCGGCGGAGCCAACATCGCCGGTGAGAGCTACGACCAGTGGGTCGCCGGATACGCGACCACGGCTTCGATCAGCCTGGGCACGGTGAGTGAGTTCGGCGGCTCCCAGGTGCAGGCGGTGCTGTACGCGACGCAGACCGACGGCTCGCTGCGGGTCTACGAGGGCACGTACACGGTGAGCGGCGGCGTCCTGGTCGGAGCGTCGATCCGGCAGGTCTCCTAGCGGAACTGGCGGACCGTCAGTGCTGCCAGATGTCCGTGACCGGGGCCCGGTTGGCGCTCTCGCCGATCGGCGGCAGGCCGTAGAGGGCCAGCAGCGTACGCAGCACGCGGTAGTGGTCCAGGGGTTCGGCGTACGTGCCGGGGCGTACGCCTGCGCCGAGGACGATGGTCGGGATCTGGTTCGACGCGGAGTTGTCGTCCTCGTCCCAGGTGACCACGAGCAGGCTGTTGTGCGCCTGCGCCCAGGCGGCGTAGGCGCTCAGGTGGGCGTGGAGCCAGTCGTCGCCCTCGCGCACGGAGCCGTCGTGCATGTCGTGCTGCAGGTTCGGCACGACGAAGGAGAGCGTCGGCAGGCTAGCGAAACCGGCTGCGTCGGCAGGGAACGCGGACCAGGTGCGGTTGACGCTGGCGGGCAGGGCGGGGAAGTTCGCCCAGGGGTTGTGCTTGCGGGCGTAGTCGCCGGCCGTGCAGCCGGCGTAGCCGGGGGAGGGCATCGACTCCGAGTAACCCGCGAACGTCAGTTTCGCGGCCGGCAGCTCGGAGCCGAGAGTCGGGCCTGGGAAGCTGTGCGGACAGGAGTCGTCGGTCACACCCTGCGTCCAACCGGAGAAGAGCGCCAGGTAGTTGGGTTCGCTCGGGTGCGCCACCGCGTACGAGGCGGTGAACGAGGCACCGGCCGCGGCGAGCGAGTTGAGGTAGGGCGCGTCCGCGCTGCCGATGATGTCGCCGTAGGAGTGGTTCTCCTCGACCACGACCACCACGTGTGCGGGCCTGGGCAGCGCGCCGCCCGTGGCTGCGCCGCTGGACTGCGCGGTCAGCGCGCTCTGCACGGCCGAGGGCACGGTGCTGCCGCCGGAGGAGCAACCGCTGACCAGCAGTTGAACGGCGACGACAGCGGCCGCGCCGAGCGTGGCGAGCCGCCCGGTGGGGAGTCCTTGACGCATGAGGCACAGTCTCCCCGATTGCGGCCGATTCATGGTTCCGGAGTCGGGAGCGAGGATTTGGAAGCCAGGTACGCGGCGATGCCCAGGGCCAGGCCGTGCGCAGCCGCCTCGCGCCAGCCGGCGGCGGACATCCGGGCGGCGTCGGCGCGGTTGTGCATGTTGCCGCACTCGATGAAGACCGCTGGGACGGTGGAGAGGTTGAGCCCGCCCAGGTCCGCTCGCACCATCAGGCCGGTGCCGCCGCCGAGGTAGGTGGCGTACGGCTCCCCGGTGGCCGCGGCGAAGTCGGCTCGGACGGCGAGCCCCAGGCGACGCGAGGGCGCGACGATCGGACGGGTGTCGGCGGAGCCCGCGACGACGACGGCGGGCAGGATCACATGGAAGCCGTACCCGTCGGGGGCGGCGCCGTCGCCGTGCAGTGCGACCACCGCGTCGGCGCGGGCCGCGTTCCCGATGGCGGCCCGTTCCGTCACGCACGGCCCCCAGGGGCGGTCGCCGTCATGGGTGAGAACGACGCGCGCGCCCTGGGCGACCAGCAGCGCGCGCACCCGCCGGGCCAGGTCCAGCGTGAACGCCGCCTCGGTGTATCCGCGCGCGGTGGCCGTGCCGGTGGTGTTGCAGGGCTTGCGGGCGTTGCCGACGTCGACGAGGGCACCGATCTCGGCCGGGTGGGCGGCGTTGCCCGGGTTGTGGCCGGGGTCGAGCACGATGGTCCGCCCGGCGAGGGGAAGCGGCAGTGGTCGCACGTCGGCTGCCCGGCCGGGAGCGGCCGACGCCGTCAGGCTCAGCCCGACCGCGAGGCCGAGGGCTGTCCATGTCCGCATGTGTCAACGCCAGCACACGGCAAGGCCTCGGAACGGCAGCGCCGCGCGAGTCGGCGACGAAGACCACCCCGGTGGATCAGGGGCGGGGCCAGGGGCGGCCTTCGAGACGCTCGATGTCGGTGTTGAAGCGCCGCAGGCAGGCGGCGAACACCTCGACCTCCTCCGGCGTCCACTCCGCGAGGATCTTGTCGAAGCCCTGGACCAGCTCCGCGCGCGTCTCCTCCAGGCGGCGCACGCCCTCCTCGGTCAGCCGGAACTTGCGGGCGATCCCGCCCTCGGCGTCCGGGATGCGTTCGACCAGGCCCGCCCGCGTCATCGCACCGGTCTGCCGGTTCAGCGTGGAGACGTCCAGGTCGAAGGCCTCGCTGAGCTGACCGATGGTCATCGGCCCCTCCATGCGCAGGCGGCTGAGCAGGATGTAAGCGCTGCGGTCCAGCTGCTCCGCCTCCCGCATGCCGCGGGTGCGCATGTGCACATGCCGTCCCAGCAGCATGCTCTCGTACTCGACCAGGTCTGTCGGCTTCTCCACGGCACCCCGTTCCGCTCCGGTCTGCGTTCCCGCACGTCAGTATGCAGGGTGCCATGAATATGCGATGCACACATGATGTGTGGGCCGCACATCATGTGTAGAGTGCACGTCGCGGCCAAGGACGCCCGCCTCCTCGCCGTCGAGACACAGGGAGATCCACGTGAACGGCTCAACCCAGAGCGCCCGACCGGGCGCCGTCGTCGGCGTCCTCGCGGTCGCCGGCATCGTCGCCTCGCTCATGCAGACGCTGATCGTGCCGCTGATCGGCAGCCTGCCGCTGCTGCTGCACACCTCCGCCTCCAACGCCTCCTGGGCCGTCACCGCCACCCTGCTCGCGGCGGCCGTCACCACGCCGGTGATCGGGCGGCTCGGCGACCTCTACGGCAAGCGCCGCCTGCTGCTGGTCTGCACGGTGCCGCTGGTCGCCGGCTCGGTCGTCTGCGCGCTCGCCGGTTCGCTGCTGCCGATGATCGTGGGCCGCGGCCTGCAGGGCATGGGCGCGGGTCTGGTGCCGCTCGGCATCAGCGCGCTGCGCGACCTGCTGCCGCCGGAGCGGCTCGGCACCTCCATCGCGCTGATCAGCTCCTCCCTCGGGATCGGCGGCGCGCTCGGCCTGCCGATCGCGGCCTCGGTCGCCGAGCACGCCAACTGGCACGTGCTGTTCTGGGCCGCTGCCGGGCTCAGCGTCGTCGTCGCGGTCCTCATCTGGCTGTTCATCCCGGGCGCGACGGCTCGCGCGGAGGGCGGCTTCGACGCCGTCGGCGCGCTGGGCCTGGGGGTCGGACTGGTCTGCCTGCTGCTCGGCGTCTCCAAGGGCGCGGACTGGGGCTGGGGCAGCGGCACCACGCTGGGGATGATCGGCACGGCGCTGGTCGTGCTGCTCGCCTGGGGCTGGTGGGAGCTGCGGTCGGCCGCGCCGCTGGTCGACCTGCGGGTCACCGCGCGCGGGCAGGTGCTGCTCACCAACGCCGCCTCGGTCGTCGTCGGCTTCGCGATGTACGCGCAGATGCTGATCGTGCCGCAGCTGCTCCAGCTGCCGAAGGCCACCGGCTACGGGCTCGGCCAGTCGATGCAGGCGGCCGGCCTGTGGATGGCGCCCTCGGGGCTGATGATGATGCTCATCTCGCCGCTCGGCGCGAAGCTGTCGGCCGCGCGCAGCCCCAAGACCACGCTCGTCGTCGGCAGCCTGATCATCGCGCTCGGCTACGGCTCGTCGATGGCGATGCTGGGCTCCACCTGGGGTCTGCTCGCCGTCACCTGCATCGGCAACTGCGGCGTGGCGCTGGCCTACGGCGCGATGCCCGCGCTCATCATGGGCGCGGTGCCGCTGTCGGAGACCGGCTCCGCGAACAGCTTCAACACCCTGATGCGCTCCATCGGCACGACGCTGTCAGCCGCCGTGATCGGGGTCGTCCTGGCTCACATGACGATTCAGCTGGGCGGTCACACCCTGCCCTCGGAGAACGGCTTCCGCACCGGCCTGCTGATCGGCTGCGGCGTCGCCCTCCTCGCCGCGGCAGTCGCCGCCACCATCCCGCTGGGCAAGTCCGCGGCTCCCGCCACGGACAGGCCCGCCGCCGAACCCGCCACGGTCGAGCCCGTTTGACACCCCTGTGGCCTGCGCGGATGGTGGGACGCAGGGGCGACGGGCCGCGCCGTCCCTCCCCGAACGTCTCAGGAGTCCGCCATGGCCGACCCATGGGGCTTTCTCACCACTCCGCGGCGCACCTGGCCACTGCGCCCCGTCCCCGAGCGGCTGGGGGACTGGCAGGAGGTGCACCGGCCCGGGGCGCTGCTGCCGATCGCCCCGGCACAGGCCGGACGCTGCATGGACTGCGGCATCCCGTTCTGCCACAGCGCCTGCCCGCTCGGGAACCTGATCCCGGACTGGAACGCGAGGGTCGCGCTCGGGGACTGGGCGGCGGCGAGCGAACTGCTGCACGCCACCAACAACTTCCCCGAGTTCACCGGCTTTCTCTGCCCCGCCCCGTGCGAGAGCGGCTGCGTGCTGGCGATCAACGCGGATCCGGTGACGATCAAGAACATCGAGCTGGCGATCGTCGAACGGGCCTGGGAGCAGGGCTGGATCCGTCCGCTGCCGCCGGCGCGGCTCAGCGGATTCAGCGTGGCGGTCGTGGGCTCGGGCCCGGCGGGACTCGCCGCGGCCCAGCAGCTCACCAGGGCCGGACACCAGGTCGCCGTCTACGAGCGCGACGACCGCCCCGGCGGCCTGCTGCGCTACGGCATCCCCGCCTTCAAGATGGAGAAGCTCCCGCTGGACCGGCGCCTGGCGCAGCTGCGCGCGGAGGGCACGCTCTTCCGCACCGGCGTCGCCGTGGGCAGGGACATCGACGCCGGAGACCTGCGGCGGCGCCACGACGCCGTCGTGGTCGCGGTCGGCGCGACACTCGCCCGCGAACTGCCGGTGCCGGGACGCGAACTGTCCGGCATCCACCAGGCGATGGAGTACCTGACCCAGGCCAACCGGGTCCAGGAAGGCGACTTCCCCGCCCCGGCGGTGAGCGCCGAGGGCCGGCACGTCGCCATCGTCGGCGGCGGGGACACCGGCGCCGACTGCCTGGGCACGGTACTGCGACAGCGAGCGGCCTCGGTGGTCCAGCTCGACATCAAGCTGCTGCCCGGCCCCGACCGCACCGAGGACGAACCGTGGCCCACCTACCCGCGGATCCACCGGGTCTCACCCTCCCACGAGGAGGGCCGCGAGCTCATCGCGAGCGGCGGCATCGCCGAGGGCGCGCCGAAAAGGCTCCGCGCCGTCCCGGAGTCGGAGCGCGACGTCCGGGTCTTCGCCGCGGCGACGGTCCGCTTCGAGGGTGACGAGCAGGGCCGCGTCCGCTGCCTGGAGCTCATGGAGGCCGAACCCGGAACGAGACGCCCGGTGCCCGGCACGGAGTACGAGGTCCCTGCGGACCTGGTGCTGCTGGCCCTCGGCTTCGCCGGCCCCGAGCCGGACAGCGGACTGGCCGAACAGCTCGGCCTCGACCTCACCCCGAGCGGCGCCTTCGCCCGCGACGCGGCCTTCGCCGCGGGCCCGCCGGGCGTCTTCGTCGCGGGCGACGCGGGGCGGGGGCAGTCGCTCATCGTCTGGGCGATCGCCGAGGGCCGCGCGGCCGCTTCGGCCGCCGACCGCTACCTGACCGGGGCGACGACGCTGCCCGCGCCGGTCAGCGCCTGGGACCGGCCGCTCGCGGTGTGAGCGGCGGCAGCCGGCAGCGGTTCGGCATGCGCCGACGCGTCGGGAGCAGGAGCCTGGAGGTGAGGGCCGGTCGACACACGGCCGGGTCCGCCGATCGCCGGAAGGACGACTCGCCATGACCACCGACACCGCCCGCGAAGTCCGGCGCAAGCACTGGACCATCGACCTGGAGCTCGTCGAGGCGGGCGACGACACCAAGGTCCACGCCGTCCTGCACACCGAGGACCGCACGCTGGAAAGCAGCACCTCCGCCCGCCGCAGCCCGCGCGACGAGCCCGCGCCCGAGATCGGCGACGAGTTCGCCGCTGGCCGGGCCCTGCTCGACCTCGGCCACCAGCTGGTGGGCGCCGGAACGGTCGCCTCCGCGGCGGCGGACGAGCCCCGCTTCGGCTGAGGTGACCAAACCTGGCTAGGTGTATTGACCACGAGCGTTGTTGACGGTCCTGGGGGCTTGATCATGACGAAGACCTCCGGTGTGGTGGAGGTGTCTAGGCTTCACCGCACGCACG